>CAZBOE010000001.1:0-16409 GCA_964493365.1 uncultured Tepidisphaeraceae bacterium
CTGCGGGCCTGACGCGCTTCGCGGGTGATCTCGTGGCGCTGGTCCATCGTCAGCTCCGGCCGGACTAAACGGGACGTAGCTCTTTCTCCACCCCCGTCCGCCCACGAGGCCGCCCGGTTTCTCAGATGATACAACAGCCCGCCGGGCATTGACATGCTTGTCTGGGCATGGTGCCGATCCCGCCAACACCGACGCCCAAACAGAGCTACATCCCGTTTGATCCAGCGGCCCCGCCTAACCCAGCTCTCCTCAGAGCTGCATCACTTGGAGATTGACTCGAGCTCCGAACCGCCGGGCGGCCTCGACCGCGAGCCGCAACGCTTCAAGCGCCTCCAAGACGGCCCGGATATCGTGCTTCTCGAACACCGGGCGTTCGGTGAGGACGGCCCCCATCAACGTTTCGACCGCAGCCGCGGTCTCGGTCGGGTCGTTCCAATGCGGCTCGTGCTGAAACCAGACCTCGTGCGGGTCGCCGTCGAAGTCGGCGGGCAGGTCGACGTGCGCGTAGGCGTGGAAGCTCTCGAGCGATCGCACGCCGCGCGCGGCCGCGAGCGTCTCCAACGCCTGCATCTCATCGAGGAGCACAGCGGCCGCCTGGTCGGAGAAGTTGCCTTCGAACCGGCGGTCGAATACGGGATAGATGCCAATGGACATGTCAGAAACCTCGATCAGCGGGTTACCTTCGGATCACGGCCGGCGTAGAACTCGGGTCGGTAGACCGCCGGCGTTTCGTCGGGCGGCACAAACGGCTTGGAAAAGTCACGGTACTCGGGCTGGGTCGGGTCGAAGTGCCGCCAGTAGAACAGCAGTCCGGCCCGGAACAGCTCCTCGCGCAGCCGCGGCATGTTCGCGACGACAGGCCGCCAGACCGTCACCTGCTCGGCGCCCGCCAGCGGTTCGAGCGTGCCGCGGGCGGAATCACCAGCGATCCACTCCTGCAGGGTCAGCCCGGTGTCGCCAAAGGGAAGACGGAGGTAATCGCGGGTCAGCAGGTTAATCGGGTAGAGGTCGCGGAGCACACGGTTCCGCTCTGGTCCCTGATGGATGGACGGTGCCCAGTGTGTGATGTTAAACGCGAAATCGTCATAGTCCTTTGCGTCCACTCCTTGACCGCCGACATTGATTCCTGCGGCGTAGTAGACCGGCCCTACCACACTTCCAATCTTGTACATAATGTAGCCGTACCGGCCGGGCGTCAGCGCGGCAAAGGCGAGAAGATGCTGCTCCGCCTCGACCTCCGAAAGTCCTATAGGACCTGGGGCGAAGCCAAGAAAACTCACCCATGTCGCATCACGCCCCAAATATCGATGGCACGACCACATGGCTGAACTCTGGTCCTTTAGATCGACATTGTCCCAAGCGTTGCCAGCACCCACGTGATCGAATTCATCGAAGCTGGCCGCCTCTACTTTAGCCCGCATGCTTTTGAAGCTCCTCTTCTTCCGGCTGGCGGTGATGCCTCCGCCCTTCGCAGAAAGATAACTGGGTGGCACGCCAAGACGGGTCCACAGCGCGTGCGTCCAATCGTAAACATGGCGAAGCTGCTGGCCGTTGAGCGTCGTCTCTTCAACAACGACGCTCACGTTGACTACTTCCGCCATTCGCCACATCATGCCCGCCATAGTACCTCAAACGACTAATCCTGAGAGATAACCTTGAAATCACCGCGCAGGCTTGCCGGAATGGTCAGCCATAGATCGCGCGCTGTTGCAATGATAAATATGCAACGAACATGAACGTGGCCCTCGGCACACGAACCATCAGGTCAGGCAGAATGGTACCCGAGTTTCAGGGCATGTGGCTGGTCATCCTGCCTTGCCCTGAATGCCGCGGTGGACGGCGATCATCTCGGCGGCGGCATCGGCCGCGCTGATGCCTGCATGTGAATGGGCCCCGCCGGCGCGGGCGAGGGCTTGTTCCTCGGTGTTGGTTGTGAGGACGCCGAAGATGACGGGGATGCCCGTGGAGAGCGAGACCGAACTGATGCCGCGGGCGGCTTCGCCGGCGACGTAATCGAAATGGGGCGTGTCGCCTCGCACGATGCAGCCCAGGCAGATGACGGCGTCGTATCGCTTCGACTCGGCCAGCCACCGTGCGGTGACGGGAAGCTCGAAGGCCCCGGGCACGCGAATCGCGGTGATCCGTTCATCGGGAAGCCCCAGTTCGGTCAGGCGGGCGACGCAGCCGCGGAGCAGCTCGTCGGTGATGTGGGCGTTAAACCGGGCGGCCGCGATCGCGATGCGTGCCTCGGCGGGCAGCGTCGCGGCCAGGGGCTGAGGGTGCTTGGTGCTCATAGGCCCAAGAGCCTAACGCATGGGCCGACGCAGGCCTAAAATGGTGGCGATGCGATGGCCTGACCGAACGGGCCGACGCGGGCAACGACCATGACGACCGAAACGAAGCGCAACCTGATTTTTCTGGCGATCCTGCTGCCGCTGATGCTGCCGGGCGGGATCATCCTCTTTATCAAGAAGCTCGACCCCAACGAGCGGAAGATGTATCTGCCCGACCCGGTGCGGACGAGCGTGCCATACATGGATCCGATTCCGTCGCCCGCGCAGTTGCAGCGGACGGTGCCGCCCAAGGCGGCGAGGTGGGTCGCATCGCTCGCGGGTGAGGGGGGTGTGCCTGTCCAGTTCGGCGAGGCGAGCCGGATGCTGCCGGTCATGTCGGAAAAACTGGGCGCACAGCTGTTGAGCTATGAGCGCATCGGCGCGGGCGCGAGGCTGGTCGTCCTGCTGTGGAACCCGTCACTCGCCGGGCCGCTGTCGGTTCAGTCGGGCACGCGGGTTGAGGTGGTCAACCAGACGCCGCACGACATGCCCAAGGAGATCTGGCGTGAGCTTCAGGACTTTGGCTACACGCTCCCGCCGACGCTGGTGACGGTCGTCGAGATGTCGGCCCCGGAAATGCCCGAGGGGCGGGTCGATATCCTGCTGAGCGGCAACGGACACGATGACCGACTTGTCTTCGAACCCGCCGCCATGACCATGCGATGAGGCTGGGCCGGCAGGCGGGCACGCGATGCGGAGGCACGGTGCGTCACGGTTGTGGGCGCCGCTTGCGATTGGGTGATGCGTAGGTCGGCGCGCGATGCGTAGGCGGGCGCGCGATGCGTGTGCTCCCGCAGGTTTCCTCCCTTGCGCGGTCGGTCATCAAGCCCACCTCTATCGCGGCTCGGTGTAGTCCTCAGGATCGGCCTCGTTGATCGGCGGACGGGTCATCGCATGGCCCTTGGGCCAGACGAACATAAACAGCACGATCACCAGCATGGCGGTCGAGATGTTGGGCAGCACCTTGGCCGTGATCAGCACCGACAACACGCTGAGAACCGCGATCGCACTGAATGTCACCCAGATGTAGCGCATGCCGGTGAGATAACGATCGGGCGGGACGGGTTTCGAGTCGCCGTAGCCGCGAAAGAAGTACCCGCGCACGGCGAAGGCGGCGGGCGTGCCGATCGCGAGCAGCGCCATGTTGATGTAGAACCACGTGCGGGCCATCTCCGGGAAGACCGGCCGATTGCTCCAGACGATGGCCGCCACGGTGATCAGGAACAAAACACACGGTGCCAGCACCAGCAGCAGGTAATCGCGCCAGGCCTTTCGAAGGGTCATCGAGACCTGGTCGTCAAGCTGCTGCGGGGCGGCCGGCGTCGGAGGACGCAGCTTCGAAGCCTGGGCGGGTTGCGCAGTCGCCATAGCTCACTCCTTTGCCGCGGGTGGGGGCAGCGGCATCGCAATGGCATGAGCATGAGGCGTGCCAGAACAAGCAGAACCGGCCGGCCCTGCCGGAGGCCGTCACGGCTGAGCGGCCGCCGACGGTTCGGCCTGGTTGCGCCGGTGTGAAGCCCAGTCGCACGTGTCAGACCCGCGCGGGTGAGGGCGCTTTGGGGGCAGGGCCGTCCGCCGTTTGGCGGCATCGCGGGGAGGTCGCGCGGGTCACTTGGTGCCGGTGGGCGCGTCGGCGCCGAGATACTTGGCGCGGATGGCCGACTCGAGGTCGACGTCGTTGATGTTCGCGAGCGTGCACAGCCACGCGACGACGTCGGCAAACTCTTCCTCGAGGTTGGCGCGGTTGTCGTTTCGGGCCAGGGCGCGGGCGAGTTCGCCGATCTCTTCGGAGAACCAGAGCCAGGTTGCCGCGGTGCCGCGGGCGCGGTCGGCTTTCTCATAGCGCTCGCGGATGAGGCCCTGAAACTGCGCGATCGTCAGGCCCGTTTCGACGGCGACGGAGGATGAACGGCCGGGGCCGGCCGGGTCGGCTTGCGGTGTCGCGGGCTGCTGGTGAGACGTATCCATCGGTGTGGTGCAAAACGGTGATGATCGGCGCGGGCCAGGAGACGACGTCGGCTTGGCGACGCGGCCCGCCGCGCCAAGCCGGGCCCGCCGCGCCAGGCCGCTCGGTCGGGCGCCAATCGTCAGTTGGCGCTGGCGGCCTTGCGGGATTCTTCGAGCGCCTTGATCGCGGTGATCGCCCACTCCTGCATTTCGATGCCCTTCGAATCGCCGACGGTCTTGTAGAGCTCGGCAAGCTGTTGGTGGGCGGCGAGGTCGTAGGGGTTGATCCACACCGACTGCCGGGCGAACTCGATGGCTTTTTCGGGCTGGCCGAGGGAGGCGTAGATGCGGGCGATCCGACGGGCATAGCGGTTGTCTTTGTGCTCGACCGCGTGGAGTCGCTCGAGGTGTTTGAGCGCCGCCTCGGGCTGGTTGACCTCCTTGGTCAGATATAGCCCGGCCAGGCGCTGATGGGGCAGCGCGTCGACAGGACGAAGCCGGGCGGCCTCCTCCCAAACCGCGACCGCTTCGGCAAACTGCCGTGCCTTGATCAGGTCTTCGCCCTTGCTGCGCAGCGCTTCGTATTTCTTTGCCGTCTCGGGGTCATAACCCCAGCCGGCCACCTGGGCGGCCGCCCACGCCTTGAAGTCGGCAGTGAAGGTGTCGAGGTCTTTTCCGATCACCTTGGGGAAGACTTCGTCCTGCGTGTTGCCGGCGCGGTATTCGTCGAGCATCTGCAGCAGCGCGTCGCGGCCCCACGTCTCGGCGATGTATGTGCAGATCCAGTACGATTGCGCGTAGGCGAGCGACCGGTGATACGGCTTCTGCGGGCGGACAAAACCCCAGGTGATGTCGTTCATCGAAAACAGTTCGTCGGTCTGGACGGCGCGGTAAAGCATCGGCACCCAATCCCACCGGAGCGGCGAATGCTCTTCCATGACCGCCAGGCCCTCGGTCATCCAATGGGGAATGCGGTTCTCGGTCTTCGAGAGGGTGACGGTGTGGGTGTATTCATGGCGGATGACCGCGGCCCACTGGTAATTGCCCATGGTCTTCTCGCCGTCGCGCGGCGAGACCATGGCGATGATGCGCCCGGTCGAAGCGCCGACCGTGCCGATCCAGGGCGTGCCGGTGGTGCGGACAGAGAACTGATCGTGGTTGGGGAAGACCTCGATGATCGTCTTGCCTTCCTGCTTCTCGGGCACGTGATCGAAGGCCCCCGTGACGGCGGCATGAATCGACTCGCAATACTCCGCGAAGTATCGACCGATGATCGGGTCGAGTTTCTCGTCATAGCGCACGATGAAGTGAGGCGTCTCGACGGTCGCGAAGGTTTCGAGGCGGTCGAGGAGGACGAGATAGTTGCGCGTGCGAACGTTGAACGGGTCGAGGGCAAACGCCTTGTTGAGCACCGGCCGGGCGTCGTCTTCATCGCCCTTCTGCATGTAAAGCAGACCCAGCCCGTTGCGCGGGTCGGTCCACCACGGGGCACGCTCGATGGCGATCTTGTACATGTCGGCGGATCGCGCGTATTGGCGCATCGACCCCAGTTGATCGGCCACGTCGTGATAGGCGGTGGCGTTGTCCGGGTCGATCGCCTCGACTCGGGCGAGAAGCCGGCGCGATTCCTCGTTGTTGAGCCGCAGCGCCTCGACGGCGGCCATCAGCCCGAGCGCCTCGAGCTGATCGGGCTGGCGCTGCAGGACGCGTGTGAGCGGCGCGGCCGCCTCATCCCACAGGCGCTGCTGAAGCAGGTTTCGCGCCAGCAGCAGGTCGGCCGGGGTCGAATCCATGTGGTAATCACGGATCTGATCGATGGCCCGCTCGGCGCCTTCGAAGTTAAACCCTTCGAGCGCCACGCGCCCGATCAGCGCCAGGGCCCTGCGGTCATTGGGGTTGGCATTCAAAGCCACCTTGAGCTCGTCAACTGCCCCGGCGGTGTCGCCGTGGCTCATGTAGTATTCGGCAGCGGCCACCCTTGCCGGCCAATACCCGCGGTCGATCACGTCATACGCGCGGACGAACATGTTGAGCACGGTGTTGTGCAGCGAGCGGTCGCGGCTGTAGCGCTCGGTCAGGCGGGCCCAGCGGTCGACCGCGCGGGCGATCGTGGTGACGTCGGCCGCACTGTCGAACATTTTCTCACCGCCGCCCTGCCACTTCTGCAGCAGCGGCGTCGTCCCTTCGGCAAACCAGCTATACGCCTCGAGCGCGCCGGCGGTGTCGCCCAGCGACTCAAGCACATTGCCGAGTTCGAACCGTCCCGCGATGGAGTCGGGGTGACGGGTGAGGTGATCACGCAGCAGCGCCGCCGCCCGGGTGCCCGACCCGCTTTCGGCAAGCAGCCGCGCGCGGGCGACCTCAACCGCAGGGTCGCTCATCACCGCCTCGTTGCTCAAGGCGGCGATGGCGTCGTCGAACAGCCCCATGGCGGCGAAACACTCGGCACGCGTGAGCGCGACTTTCGGATCGGCCGCGCTCTCGCCGGCCAGGGTGATCAGGGCCCTGCGATACTGACCGGCAAACGCCTCGGCGGCCGCACGCTCCGCGACCGTGAAGTAAGCCGGGTGGTTGAGCGGGCTTCCCTGTTCGGGGATGAACTGGCGGATCATCCGACGGGGCCAGGCCATGTCACCCAGCCGCTTCATGAGATTGGCCTCGGGGGCCTCACTGCGTTCGCCCGCCGGCGCCGCCCGACCGACCTGCGCCGCCACCGGCGCGGCGGCGGCCGCCACGGCAAGTAGGCCCGCCATCACCGGTGTCACGCATCGCAACCAGCGCGACGCGGCCCGTGCCGGCCCACGGGTGAGCAACGCTATCATCGGCTTGATCAGTGCGCGCTGCGGCAAGGCCCGGCGGGTCGCGGGGAACGTCGGGAGACCGATTCGGTTCATGCGCTTTACCTCAAAGGATGGGGCACAAGACCGGGCCCTCGGTCAGAGGGGGTGAGTCTCGCCCGTGCCCGCTGTCGGCTGTCGGCGGATGTCGCCGGAGCAATGCCCGAGTATAACAGCCCGACATGGATGCGTCAGATCTACACGGGGAATCGCCCGGCTTTTCATCGCAGCGCCGACTGCACACCCGCAGCAGCGATGCCACGCTCGACGGCCTGATCGGCAACCCCGACATCTTCCCCATCCTCCGCGAGTGGCACTACTTCAACCACGCTGGCGTATCACCCGCGCCGACCCCGGTCGCGGACGCCCTTCGACGCTTTGCCCAGGAGTCGACCCACGCCGCCTACCTCGGCGCCACCTGGTTTGCCGACCTCGAACACCTCCGGCGCGACCTGGCGCAGCTCATCAACGCGTCGTCGCCCGACGAGATCGCCCTGGTCAAAAACACCTCCGAGGGCCTGGGCCTGATCGCCGCGGGCATCGACTGGCACCCCGGCGACCGCATCATCACCACCGGCGCCGAGTATCCTTCCAACGTCTATCCATGGCTCGATGCGGCGCGGCGAAGCGGGGCCGAGCTCGTGGTGGTGCCCGAGGCGACGCGCGACGACGGCTCGGTGGCCGTTCCGACGGAGCTTATCCTTCGTGAAATCGCGCACCCCGCGACGCGGCTCGTGAGCGTCTCGCATGTGCAGTATGCCTCAGGCCAGCGGATGGAACTGGCTGCCATCGGCGCCGCCTGCCGGGCGCGCGGTGTGCTGCTGTGCGTCGATGTGATCCAGTCACTGGGCGTCATGCCGGTCGATGTCGAGGCGATGAACATCGACTTCCTTGCCGCCGGCGGACACAAGTGGCTCATGTCGCCCTTCGGGGCGGGGCTGCTGTATGTGCGCCGAGAGCTGATCGACCGCGTCAGGCCGACCATCCTCGGCTGGGCGAGCGTGGCAGACCCGCTGGCATGGCACAAGATCGACCTGACTTTCCCGGGCACCGCCCGGCGATTTGAAAGCGGCACGCACCCGATCCCGTCGCTGCTGGGGATGAAGGCGGCCGTCGGATTGCTGACCTCTGCGGGGATCGACCGCATCGAACAGCGATTGATCCTGCTCACCGACCGGCTCGCGCAGGGGCTCCGCCAGGCAGGTTGCCAGATCGTCAGCCCGCGCGCAGCGGGCGAGGCGAGCGGGGCGCTGTGCTTCACCCGACCGGGCGTCGATCTCGAAGCACTGGCAAAGCGGCTCAACCAGATCCACCGCATCGAGGTGGCCGTGCGCGGCGGGCGCATGCGGGTGGCCCCCCACTTCTACAACACAATCGACCAGATTGACGGTCTCGTCAGGGCGATCGAGCTCGGCTGAGCCTATTGTTGCCCATGCGTACGATTCTCGCGATTGCCTTGTGTCTGTCCCTGTCCGCCGGGGCGTTGGCGGGTGATGCGGTCAAAGGGGTCTCGCTGGCCCACCTCCACCGGCGCGGCTATGGCTATGGCAGCGAAGAGTGCCGCCAGGAACTGCAGCGCATTTCGGCCTTGGGCGCCAACTGGGTGGCCCTCAACGACTTTGCATACATGCCGTCGGTGAATTCGCCGGTAGTAAGCTTCAACCGCGACCGCTCGATGAGCGAAGCCGACGTGCGGCAGACCATCCGCGACGCCCACGCGGCCGGGCTCAAGGTGCTGGTCAAGCCCCACATCTGGTCGCGCGAGTTCTGGAACAACTCCAAGTGGCACGGCGACATCGCCATGTCGAGCGAAGCCGACTGGGACGCGTGGTTCGAGCAGTATGGCGCCTATGTGCTGCATCACGCTCGGATCGCGCAGGAAGAAAAGGCCGACGGGCTGTGCCTGGGCGTGGAATACGCCGGCACGGTCGGACAGGAGGCGCGGTGGCGTCGGCTGATCGCGGAGGTCAGAAAGGTCTATAAGGGTCCGCTCACTTACAGCGCCCACTGGGCCGAGTATGACAAGATCGCCTGGTGGGATGCCGTTGATGTCATCGGCATCGGCGCATACTTCCCCCTGGCGGAGGTGGATAACCCGAGCGAGCAGGCGGTCCGCCAGGGCTGGGCGAGGGTCTATGCCGACCTCGAGGCCCTGCATCGTCGAACGGGCCGTCCGATCTGCTTTCTCGAGCTGGGTTACACGCCTGCGACCAAGGCGGCGCGTGAGCCATGGGCCTATGACGTTCCCGAAGAAAACACCGCGCTCCAGGCCATGCTATACCGCGTCGCGGTTGAAGAGGCGGCAAAGCGCGATTTTGTGATCGGCGTGTTCGTCTGGAAGTGGTTCACCAGCGACGAGTGGCGTCGGTTCGAGCGCCACGAGCCGTTTGACATGCAGGATCGCGAGCCGGTGCTCGAGGTGCTTCGCAATGCATGGAAGCCCGCGGCCACCGCGAATCAGGCCGGCCGATAGCCATGGCTCGACCGTCGCCCGCTCGGGCGGCGAATCGGTCACATCAGACGCCATCGTTGAGTGGTTTGTGTGCCGCGCATCACGTTGACGCGGGGCGGAGCGGGTCGGAGAGCCGCGCGATCATCGGCATGGAAAGTGCCGACAAGCCCATGAGCAAACCGAGCAGGCCGAAGATCGGCGCATAGGCCTCGGGGGCCGCGGCACGGACGCCGAGGTAGTCGACCCAGAATCCCATCACCAGCGGCGACATCGACGCGAACGTGCCTGCGACGGTCAGGAACAGCCCGACGATCCGGCCGCGAATCTCCGGCGCGACGCGCTCGAGCATGGCCGCATCGCTCACGGCATAGCTGCCAAGCTGGAGGCTCTGAAAAACGCACAGCACCGGCAGCACCAGCGCCACGCTCCACCACGGAACCGTGGCGACGACGAGTCCGCCCAGGATGAGAATGGCCGCCAGCGCCGGCAGCCTTCGTCGCCCCGGGGTGACAAGAACCGCGAGCGGGTTGACCACGATGCTGAAGAGCATCATCACGCCCAGAAACAGCCCCGCACGGCTCGTGCTGAACTCGTGAGCCTTCTGCAGGTAAAGGCTTGCGAGCGTGAGCGAGGCGACGCCCGCGAAATCGCGGCAGCCCAGCACGGCCGCGACGGCAAGCGTGCGCAGCACCATCGTCGGGGGCATCGCGGAAGACGCGGCCGGCTGCGGCTCGTACTCCATCACGATTTCCTCCGTCGCCAGGCGGGCGGGCAGCACCGCCTGCGGGCTCGACGCGGTGCGCCGGCCGCGCCGGGTGTCGCCCGAGCGGCGCGTTTCGGTCGCGAGCATGAGGAAGATGATGCCGCAGACGACACCCGCGGCGCCCATCTCGATCAGCGGCTTCTGCCAGTCGGCCACCAGCCCCCACTGCCACGCGGCACTCTCGGCGCGCCATCCGCCGAACTGCGGGCCCAGGAAAAACCCGATGCCGCTTCCGGCCCCGAGCACGCCGATGGCGAGCCCGGGGTTGTTCGGATAGTGCGCCGGCACCAGCGCATTGGCGGTCGGGTGAAACAGCGCGCCAAACACCCCTGCCAAAACGACCAGCACAACCAGCATCTCATACTGGCGTGTCAGCCCCATCGCGCCGACCGCCAGCGCGTTGCCGATGAGCCCCAGCCCGAGCAGCCACTTTCGGTTAAACCGGTCGGCCATCACACCCGCGGGGTAGGCGCAGAGGCAGTAGACCAAGCCATAGATGGTGACAAGCAGCGACGCCCACCCGATGCCCGAGAGCCGCAGGTCATCGCGCATCAGCAGATAGAGCGGCACCAGCACCGTGCCCAGCGCATGGGTAAACCCGTGAAGCAATGTGCACAGTGCCAGCGTGAGGTGACGCTGAGCGGGCGAGGGTCCGTGCGAATCCGCGGCAACGGCAAGGGTCATGGGGCGAGCAGTATAGGCGCGCCAGGCCCCGGCAACACGGACGCGGGGGCGATAGGCGCCGCCCGGCCTTGCCGACGAAGCTTGCTCGCTGGTGGTCGTCGTATCGAAAAGAATCGGCGCAGAAAACAGCCGGCGTCGTCACCGATGCGGCCGAACACTCGGACCTCCACCGTCTTTGACCCGACAACGCCGGCTTGAGGCGTCTATGAAATTGAACGCGGCGCTACCGGCGCGACCCACCCAAGCCGACGCGGCCAACATCAATCGCCACGTCCGCAATGCCTCGGTCATGCCGGCCTTCGAGGCGTGTCGAGCCGTGGAAAAACAGAGCAACTCGACGCCGCACAGGCCTGCCGCGGGGCGGCGTTTTCCCGCCGCGCGATACAGACGCCGCCGGGGTGGAGGCTGTTTCACATTCCTGTGTGGCAACGCCGGAGGCGGCGGAGGAGGAGTGCGTATCGATGCGTTGATGAGTGGAGCGGCCAGCGTGCTCTATGCCTCGCGGGCGGCACGCCGACGCCGGAGCAGAAGGCTCCAGCCGGCCAGCACGGGCAACAGCGCGTGAGGCTCAGGCACTACCGGCGTCGCGCCGCTGACACCAGGCGGCGCAGCCACGCCGCTGGCATCCACTGCGGCCAGGGCCCGCGCGGGATCAGGCGTGTCGAGAGGATCGAGCAGCGCAGCCGCGTCAGACGACAGCAGTGCGGACGAGACCTGCCCGCTGGCCGAGAAGCTCAGCACCTGCGCCGACGCATCGAACACAAGCCCCGGCATGCCCGCCCGTTCGACGAACGGACGAACCGCGACTCCGCCCGGCGGGAGTGTTCCGGCCAGTGCGCTAAGGATGCTGGCGCTCGTGTCGGTCCGGGCGTCGAGCGGAACCGTCAGCGCCAGGTAGCGAAGCATCGCTGTCTCGCCTTCGGCGACATCGCCGGCCGAGAGTTGTTCGGGCGTGAGCTTGCCGGTGACAAGCTGACCCGACGCATCGACCTCGGCAGTGATGTCGAGCCAGCCGGCATCGCCCAGCGCCATCAGCACGCCCGGCAGCGTCGACGACGACTCAAGCGGGTTGCCGCGGACAGTGATCTCGAGCACATCGGATGTCGGCAGCGGCGGATCGAACTCCCACACCGCAGAGAGCGAGGCGAGCTGATTGCGCAGCGGGATGTCGGTCGAGTCGGCCGCGATGAGCGAGATCGTCTGTCGCGGCCATTGCGGTTCGAGATCACCGACGATGCGCAGGCTGTTGACCAGATCGAGCGAGCGGTCGGTGTCGCTCTCACCCCAGGTGAGCCGCTGTTCAGACACCGTGGCCGGCAGACGCAGCCGACCGCCGTTGACGCTGTACCAGCCGTTGAGGCCGTTGACGGGGTTGTCGAGCGAGTTGACGACCGCGGCCGCACTGGCAAAGTCGAGCGCCCGCCCCGCGTTGTCACCGTCGGCGATGACGATGCCGCTCTGGTCGAGCGTGCCGGTCACGGGCACTTCGCCAGCCCCGCGGATCATCACCGCCTGCGACGAGGTCGGGGCGGCGGAAATCACATACTGCGAGACGGGGCTCAGTACCGCCGGCGAAATGCCCTCTTCGCGGGCCGCATCGACGGTGAGCACGGGGCGCGCCTGCGGCTGCAGCGCGTTGAGCGTGCGCTCGGTCCACCGCGAAGGTTCGGAAAGGCCCGATGGCGCCGCACTGACCACCTGCAAATCCGCCGGCAGCGTCGACGCGCTGCTGAGCTGATGAGTCAACGCCGCGGACCCCGCGCGTGCCTTCGAAACGGCGTTGAAGTTGCCCACCACCAGATCGACACTCGCGCCCGCGTCGACCTCACTATCCACAGGCTCTGTCACCGACGGCGACGTCGGCAACGGCACAGCCTTGCCGAAGGCGAGCACGGCAACAGGCGCTTCGACCGGCGCACTTGACGATGACCCGGCTCGGCGCACCGGCCGCGATTCGGAAACCTCGGCCGAATCGGACGCAGACGCCACCGCGACGGGCAAGGCCGACGCCTCGCGGACCCATCGCTTGGTCGGACCGGCCGGCCCGCTGTGCGGCAACGCCGCGGTCTGTGACGACTTTGAAACCCGCGGCGTCGGCACGATGGCGGCTACATACGCCGGCCGCGACGGCTCCGAAGCCTGCGCGACTGCGGGAGGCCGATACGTCGGCGGAACCGGCACGGCCCGCGCCGCCGGCAGCGGCGAGCTCTCGAAGCTCACCTGCGGCGCGATCGAGAATGTCATCTCCGACAGCCGCGGCTCGACCGGTGAATCGGCCGGCGCATCCGCCTGCACACGCAGGCCCGAAGCCGGGCTGGTCAACTCGCGCAAGACCTCGGCGACGCCGTCGAGCAGGTTGATGATGCGCGGGATGGCAGAGCCGATACCGTCGACCGACGCCACCACGCGGGCCCCGGCGCCGAGAATGCCGGCGGCCAGCAACAGGCTCGCGACCGTGCGGAACCGCGAGATCGTCAGCATCCGCCCCGCAGCCTGCGCCAGCTCGAGCACCGACGCCGGCACGCTCGCCTGCGCGATGACCATGGGCGAGTAGCTCGACGTGGCGGCCGACGCGGCGGCAGCCCACGCGGCGCGGCGCAGCGCCGATTCGGCGACGGTCCCGCGGATCGTCTCGGCCAGCACCAGCGACAACACCGCGGCACCCAGCACAACCCCCCTGCCGGCCAGGCGCGACGAGAGCATTTCTCGTCCGCGGAAGATTCGGACGCCCAGCGTGGCGGGCTTGCAGTTGAGTTCACGAGCCATCTGCTCGCGGGTCATGCCGCCGTAGTAGTGCAGGATCAGCGGCATCCGATAGCGCGGCGGAAGCCGGTCGAGCTCTTCGCTGAGGACCCGCCGCAGGTCATCGTGTGCCATCCCCGCGGCGTGATCGCCCGATTCGCTTCGATGGTTCTGCGATTCAAGTCCGTGCCGCTCTTCACGCGCCTTGCGCCGCTTGGCGCTCTTGCGGTGGTCCAGCGCCAGCCGGTGCGCCACCTTGGCAAGCCAGGGGCCGAGTTTGCGAATCTCGAGATCGTGCGTGCGGACCTGCACAGCCAGGGTCAGAAACACCGCCTGGGCCACGTCTTCGGCGTCGTGGCGGTCTTTGGTGACGGCATTGCACGTGGCAAAGACCATCCCGCCATATCGGCGGACGATCTCTTCGAAGGCGGCCTGCGACCCGGTAGCGCGGAAGACCGCGACCAGTTCGGCGCCGGTCGTGTCGCCTCCGCCGTCACCGGCCGCGTCGGCCAAGGCATCGTCGCCCTCGATCGGCGGGATATCGACCGTGCCGACAAATCCATCGGCGTCGATCCCGTCAACCGAATCGAGCGAGGCGATCAGGTCGTTCTGGTGCGTCAGGTGCCCGTTGACCCGCGACGCCCGCCGCAAAGACGACCCGCTCGCCGGGCCGGGCGGCAGATCAGCGTGGGCATGGGATGCGGGTGAAATAGAGAAGGCCCCGCTGCCGCTCAGGTCGGCCGGGCCGTGGTCTGCGTGATCATGTGTGCCGCTGCCGTTCTTGTAACCACTGGTGCCATTGACACTTAAGTGGTCAAGAGAGCCGCGGGCCCTTTGCTTCCCCAATTTGGACACTCCGCCATACAGACGACGCCACCGGACGGGGCGTTACATCGCACGTTCTGAAAGTGTACAGGCTGTCCAGGCGGACTCCAGTGTCAGGGCGACGATTGGCCGCCCGTTGATCCCGCCGACGCTCAGACGCCAGCCCGACATTTTGTCGGACGGCCCGGGAGCGCTGCGATGTGCGCCGGCGCCATCGGACTGCGGTAGGCGCGCAAGGGGTCAGGCTCGGCTGGGATTTTGGGGGCTCGTTCCATCGGAGCGGACTCGGTCGGCGTGGGCTATTCAAGACTGGAGTGCTTCAATGAGTGCCGTGCCGTAGTTGGCCACTTTGGAGGGCCCCATTCCGGCGATGTCGGCCAGCGCATCGGTGTCAGGCGGGTTGTAAAGGGCGATCAGCTTGAGCGTGCGGTCGTGGCAGATGCAGTATGCGGGAAGCTGCTTTTCCTTCGCGAGCGCCGCGCGGACGGTCCGCAGCCGCTCGAATCGCGACAGCGCCTCGGGATCGAGCGACACATCGACGTCGGTGCCATTGCGGTCGGCGGATGGTGCGGCCGAGCCCGATGCGCGACCGGACGGTGTTCCGTTGCCCGAGCCGCGCTGCGCGCCCCCGAGGTCGGCCAGTTGGGCCGGGGGCAGTTGGGTTCCCTTCATCACCTCGATGCCGACCGGTGTGATCTCCACCACAGGACGGAACTTGACCCCGTCGGGGTCGCGCTGAATGGCCAGCCCGGCCTGCATGAGGCGGTGGAGCATGGCGATCACCTGCCGCGACTGGTATTGCCGAAGCAGGCCGAAGACGCTAAGCGAGTCGAGGCCGCTGCGGGTGATGCGTTCGCTGCGGCCGCCGGTCAGCACCTCGGCAACCGCCCCGGCGCCGAAGCGGCCGTTGAGCCGGGCGACGGCGCTGAGCATTTTTCGGATGAGCAGCACGGTCTGATCATCGACCGGGGCGGCATCGACCATGTCGGGCGCGACGGCGTGGCCGCGCCGGCAGACGTCGCAGGCGCAGCCGACGGCGCGGGCGGGGTCGCCGAAATAGTCGAGGATCATCTGCCGTCTGCAGCGGTGGGTCTGGGCATAGTGGATCATCAGATCGAGCTTGCTGTGCGCCATCGCCCTGCGGCGTTCGAGCAGGTCTTGATCGGTGTCTCCGTCGGCATCCTGGCCGAGCTTGTCGATGAAGAACTCCTGGGTGTAGCGGTCCTGATAGCTGAAGAGGATGACGCATCGGGCGGGCAGCCCGTCGCGTCCGGCGCGTCCGGCTTCCTGGTAGTAGGCTTCGAGCGTGCCGGGAAGGTTGTAGTGAACGACGAGCCGGGTGTCGGGCTTGTTGATGCCCATGCCAAAGGCGTTGGTGGCGACCGCGACGGCGCGGGCGGTCTCCATGAAGGCTTCCTGGTTGCGGGTCCGGGCGGCCGGATCCATTCCGGCGTGGTAGGCGAAGACGGGGCGGTCTTTGAGCGACTGGGCGATGAGGCTTGTCACTTCGTCGACGGCGCGGCGGGTGGCGCAATAGACGATCGCGCTGCCGGGCTCGCGGCGCAGGATGTCGAGCAGTTGATCGTCCTTGTCGCGCGTTCGGGAGATGGTCTGGGCTTCGTATTGCAGGTTGGGGCGGTCGAACCCCGTGACGTAAATACTCGGCTCGCGGAGGCCCAGGATCGAGACGATATCGCTCCGCACGTCGGCCGTCGCGGTGGCAGTCAGGGCGATGGTCGGCGGATCGCCCAGTCGATGGCGCACCTCGCCGAGCTGTGAATACTCGGGCCGAAAGTCGTGCCCCCACTGGCTGATGCAGTGGGCTT
>CAZBOE010000001.1:16419-61922 GCA_964493365.1 uncultured Tepidisphaeraceae bacterium
GACGTTGAGGGTCGCCACCAGCCCGGAAAATCCGGCGGTGAAGAACCGCTCGGGAGCGACATAGAGCAGCCCGGTGTAGCCGCGGCCGAGGGTGGCGATGACCTCACGCTGCTGTGCGGGGGTCATGTTGCTGGCCAGCAGTTCGGCGGGATGGCCTTCGTCGCGCAACTGCTGGACCTGATCCTGCATGAGGCTGATCAGCGGCGACACGACGACGGTCAGCCCGCCCTTGACCACCGCTGGAAGCTGGTAGCACAGGCTCTTGCCGGCGCCGGTGGGCATGACACACAGCACGTCGCGCCCCGACAGAACGTCGCTGATCACCTCGCGCTGGCGCGGGCGAAACGACTCCAGCCCGAAATGTTGCTGAAGGCTGCGCTCGAGATCGACATCCATGTCGGGCGATTATAGCGCGACCGGGATCGAAGGCACGGGCGAGACATCCTGATGCGGGCAAGACACCCTGAGGCGGGCAAGACACGCTGAGACGGGCAAGACACCTTGAGGCGGGCGAGGCATTCCGAGGCGGCGATCACGCGTCGGCAGGCGCGGTGCGCGCGGTGACGCGGTGCATGGCGGCGCAGAGCTGGTCGATGCTGACCGGCTTGACCAGGTGCTCGGAAAATCCCGCGGCACGGCTCTGACGCAGGTCTTCTTCCATGCCGTAACCGGAGAGGGCGATGCCCTGGAGGTTGAAACGCGCGACGAGATGCTGCATCAGCTCCAGACCGCTCCCGTCGGGCAGGCCCAGATCGCTGATGACCAAGTCAAAGCGTCGCTCCGACGCGATGGCCTTTGCGGTGGCGACATCGGAGGCGGTGTGGACATCGTGCTGCTCGCCGCGGAGCAGGCGGGCCATCACCCGGGCGGTGGCGGCGTGATCCTCCACCAGCAGGATCGACAGCGGCCGCTGCGAGGATGACCGCACACCGGGCGAATTACCGTGATGAGCGAGAGGAGCGTCCATGGTCGCGAGTTCTACGGTGAAAGTTGCGCCCCTGTTTTTGCCGGGGCTGGCGACCGAGATTCGCCCGCCGTGCATCTGCACCAGGGCCTTGCTGATCGCCAGGCCGAGCCCGAGCCCGCCGAAGGTGCGGGTGACCGCGTGGTGGCCTTGCTCGAAAGCGTCGAAGATGCGGGGCAGCACCTCGGAGTCGATGCCGATGCCGGTGTCCTGCACCTCGATCTGCAGCCGATCGTCGGATGGGTTGCAGGTCATGATACGGATTGTCCCGCCCTCGGGTGTGAACTTCACCGCATTTCGCACGAGGTTCCAGATGATCTGGGCGAGGCGGGCGCTGTCGCCCAGCACGTGATGCCGCTGGGCGCCCAGCGAGACTTCGAGCGCCTGGCGCTTCGATCCGGTTTCGCTTTCGCGGCAGCTGCGCGCGATGTGATCGACCAGCGCGTGGACGTCCACCGGCTGCTCGTGGAGCGAAAGCTTGCCGCGGGCGATGCGGGTGAGATCGAGCAGGTCGTCGATGAGGCGCGCTTCGAGCTCGATGTTTCTGCGGATCAACTGGATGTCGGCGCGATACTGCTGCGGCAACTCGGCGTCGGCCTCGAGCGAAGCGAGCACCATCAGCACCGGTGTCAGCGGCGTGCGGAGTTCGTGGCTCAGGGTGGCCATGAACTGATCCTTCGAATGGTTGGCGGCCTCGGCCTGGTTGCGGGCGGCTTCCATCGCCAGCAGATGAATGCGCCGGTCTTCGGCTTTCTTCTGAGCCAGCGCGTAGCGAATCGAGCGTTCGAGCAGTTCGCCCGTGAGCTGGGCCTTGGAAAGGAAATCGGCCGCCCCGGTGTTCATCGCGAGCAGGTCGATCTCGTCGTCGCCGAGGCCGGTCAGCAGAATGATCGGCGCCAGGACGCCGCGCTGGCGGCAATCGACCAGGAAGCTGATGCCGTTTCGCTCGCCCAGATAGTAATCGACGAGGCAGACGTCATGGCTGCCCTGGGCGAGCCGCTGCACCGCCTGGTCGTAGCCCGGGGCCCATTCGAGTTCGTAGCGGATATGACCCGGTCGGGTGGCCTGGCGGAGCAGGTCGCGGGTGATGACAAAGTCGTCTTCGTCGTCTTCGACGAGCAGCACGCGAACCACCTGCGGCACCGCGAGTTCGGGCGGGCTGCCGTGCAGCGGGTTGTGTGAGGCAGCCGCATTCATGGTGGGATCGAGCGAGACGACCGTGCTGTTGTGTGCTGGAACAGACATGGCTGGGCCTGCAAGTCCTTATGAATTGGGGCTCCTGATCGCCTGCCCGCCGGGCTGGACAGGACGCTGCTCGCCGGGCAGTTCGACGATTTCGAACCAGTAACGGCCCAGGCCCCGCATCACCGCGACCAGCCCGTCGAACGTTACGGGCTTGGTGATGAACGAGTTCACGCCCAGGTCGTAAGTGCGATAAATATCTTCCTCGGCCTTGGAGGTGGTCAGCACCACGACCGGAATGTGACGCAGCGAGGGATCGCTCTTGATCTCACGCAGCGCTTCGCGGCCGTCCTTGCGCGGCATGTTGAGATCGAGCAGGATGAGGCCCGGGCGCGGCGAATCGCCCATGTCGGCGTAGCGACCTCGACGCTTGAGATACTCCATCAGCTCTTCGCCGTCCTGAACGAAGCGCAGGTCGTTGGCGAGCCGGCTCTCGGCCAGCGCGTCGCGGGTGAGCATCCGGTCGTCGGCGTCGTCGTCGGCGAGCAGAATCGTGATCGGTTTGGCTTCCTGTTCCTGGGCCATGATGTTCCGTCTGCAATGGGGTTTGTCGGAGAGACGATCGATCACCCTGCCACCGTGGTCAGCTCGGCATCGGGCTCGGGCTGACCGGCGGCGACGCCCGGCTGGGTCTGCTCGGGCGTGTCGCCCGCGGCATGCCGGGGCAGCTCGACGATGAAAGTCGCGCCGCGGTCGGGGGCCGAGCGGGCGGTGATGGTGCCGCCGTGCCGTTCGGCGATCTTGCGGCAGACCGCCAGCCCGATGCCGGTGCCTTCGTAGGTGCCGCGCCCGTGCAACCTCTGGAAAACGTTGAAGATGCGATCGAGATAGCGCTCATCGAAGCCGATGCCGTTGTCGGCAACCATGATCCGGATCCGCTCGCCCTTCGACGGGCCGGCCGACCCCGGGGCAGCAGGCTGAGCGGGCTCGACCGCCTCGGCCCACACACGCACTTCGGGTGTCACGTCGGGCCGGGTGAACTTGAGCGCGTTGCCGATCAGGTTCTGGAGCAGTTGGCGCATCTGCATCGGGTCGGCGTCGAGCCAACCCAGCGGGAGCACGGTCAGCCGCGCCGTCCGGCTTTCGATCCGACTCTCGAGATCGCCCACCACCTCGGCCGCGATGCGATCGAGGTCAACCGGCTCAAAGGGACTTGCCTTGGTGGTAACTCGCGAGAACGTCAGCAGATCGTTGATCAGGCTCCGCATGCGGGCGGCGGCGGCCATCATGCGAGAGAGGTAGTCTCGCCCTTCGTCGCTGAGCTGGCTGCCGAAGCGGGTGGAGAGGCGGTCGCCGAAGGCCTGGATCTTGCGAAGCGGCTCCTGAAGATCGTGGGAGGCGACCGAGGCGAAATCCTGTAGCTCGCGGTTGCTCCGCTGGAGCTCGATGTTGGCGCGTTCGATGGCGGCGGCCTGCTTCGCCTGACGCGTGAGCTGCTCTTCGAGGCGCTGCTGCGCGTCGAGCAGATCGGTCGTGCGGTCTATTACGCGCTGTTCGAGCAGCGCCTGCGACTCGACCAGGCCATGCATGGCGCGAAGCCGGCTGTGCCCGAGCCAGGTGAAGACGATGCCCTGGAGAATAAACAGCATCAGCGCCAGCCCGACATCGGGGTCGGCGATCATGAGCGAGCCCGTCGGTTCGATGAAGAGCAGGTTCATCAGAACGGCGGACATCGCAATGGCGACCAGGCCCGGCCCGATGCCGCCCAGCCAGGCGGCGACGACGATCGGCAGCGCCATGAGCAGGAAACGGCTTGATTCGCCATAGCCGAAGTCGAGCATCACCAGGCGCACCACGACGACAAGCCCCACACCGCCGACCGCGGTGAGATAGGCCAGGGATGACCGGGAGAGGACTTTGCGGGTGATCATGCGGTCCCAGCGGCTGCCCGTCGTCGCAATGCAGAGCCCGGCGCAAATCGGTGAAACTCCGCGTCGCGGCCCGATGATGCCCACCTCTGCCGACGGCGCGAACGGGCAAAATCGAGCCGCCGGGGCGGTTTTGGCGGGCACCGGCGCCGATTCGGGTGTGGTCGGCGGCTTCGCCAAGCGGGTGGGCATCTGCTACAACATCAGGCCTTTAGCGAAAGTCGCTGCCGCGGCCGCCGAGTGGAGAGTGCGGCGCTGTCTGAACCCGGTGAACCAGCCATGATCGACCTGAAAGACCTGCGTGAAAACCCCGAGAAGTATCGTCGGGGCGCCCGACTGAAAAACATGCCCGTCGATATCGACGCGGTGCTGCGAGCGGACGAATCGCGGGTCGCGGCGCAGCAGGAGTTTGAGGCCCTGCGGGCTCAGCAGAACGAGGCGAGCAAGCAGATCGGCAAGATGAAGGATGCCGCCGAGCGCCAGGCGGCGATCGCGCGGGTCGGCGAGCTGAAGGAAAAAGTCAAAGCCGCGGACGAGAAGGCGCGGGCCGCCGAGGCCGAGCTGACCCCCCTGCTGCTGACGATCCCGCAGCCCCCGGACGGCGACGTGCCCGAGGGCCGAGACGCGGCCGACAACGTGGTGGTGCGCCATGTGGGCGAACCGCGGAAGTTCGACTTCGCGCCGCGATCTCACACCGAGATCGGTGAGCGGCTGAAGCTGTTTGACTTCGAGGCCGGCGTGAGGCTTGCCGGGTCTCGCAGCTACTTCCTGATGGGCGTCGGGGCGGAGCTGCACAACGCCGTGCTCCGGCTGGCGCTGGACATGATGGTCTATGAGCACGGCTTCACCGCGATGAACGTGCCCGTCCTGGTGCGCGAAGCGGCGATGCTCGGAACCGGATTCTTCCCAGCCGGGCGCGAGCAGACCTATGGTGTGACGGCCGACGAGGTTTATCTCACCGGCACCGCCGAGGTCGGGCTGACCGCCTACCACATGGACGAAGTGCTTGACGAGTCGGTGTTGCCGCTGAAGTACACGGCGGTGTCGACCTGCTTCCGCCGAGAAGCAGGCACCTACGGCAAAGACACCGCGGGTCTCTACCGCGTTCACCAGTTTGACAAGTGTGAGCAGGTGGTCATCTGCCGCAATGACGTGGAGGAATCGAAGCGCTGGCACATGACGATGCTGGGATACTCAGAAGAACTTCTGCGTCGCCTGGAGATTCCCTACCGGGTCATTCACTGTTGCACGGGCGACATCGGCGTCAAGAACGCGGCCATGTTCGACATCGAATCATGGATGCCGTCGCGCTACGACGGCAAAAACCCCGCGAGCGGATACGGCGAGACACACTCCGCTTCGCGGCTGTATGAGTTCCAGGCGCGGCGGCTCAACCTTCGCTACAAGGACAAGGAAGGCCGGATCCGGTTCGTCCACACGCTGAACAACACCGTGGCCGCGAGCCCGCGCATCCTCATCCCGCTGCTGGAGAATCACCAGAACGCCGACGGGACGGTCACCGTGCCCGAGGCACTGCGGAAGTATCTCAACGGTCGCGAGCGGATCGGCTGACCCGGCGCGCCACGCGCATCAGCCCAGCCCCCTACGCGGCGGCGGCCCGGTGGCCCAGGCGCGACAGCTCATCGGCCAGGCGGGTCCGATCGACCGGCTTGGAGAGGAAATCGTCGCAGCCCGCTTCGATGCAGCGCTCGCGGTCGCCCGTCATGGCGTTGGCAGTGAGCGCGACGATCCTGCCCGTGTAGCCCAGGCGGCGAAGCTCGCGCGTCGCGGCATAGCCATCCATCACGGGCATCTGCATATCCATCAGCACAAGGTCGAACCCGCCCTGCTCCTGCCAGGCCGACCACGCGCGATCCACCGCCTGGCGGCCGTCTTCCGCGGTGGTCACGGTGACGCCGGCTTTGCGGAGCATCATCTCGACCATCATCCGGTTGACGGCATGATCCTCGACCAGCAGGACGCGGGTCGGCCGATCGGGCGCCGGTGAAGATGGCGCCGGCGAAGATGGCGCCGCAGGCGAAGGCGACGACGGGACCGAGTTTTCAGTCGGCACAGATGTTTCTCCTGGTGTCATTGCCGGTTGGGCGTCGGGCAGGCATGCGGGGCAGGCCGCGTCAGCGCCGGCCGCACCGGTGTGGTGTGCACCCGGTTCGCGCGCTGTGCCCTGGCGGGCGGTCTCGTTCCACTTCGAGAGGTCGGCGCGAACCGTATCGCGCGGCACGGGAAGGGTGATGCAGAACGTCGACCCCGCGGGGCCGGTCGATTCGAGGTCGATCGCGCCGCCGAGCAGGTCGAGCAGACGCCGGCAGATCGACAAGCCCAGGCCCGTTCCGCCGAACACGCGGGTGGTCGAGTCGTCGGCCTGCATGAAGGGCTGGAACAGCCGCGACACGTGCTCGGGCCTGATGCCGATCCCGGTGTCGGTCACGCGGATCTGCAGCGAGCCCGCGGTGTCGGGATTGCCGCCGACCGGCGACCATCGCGCGGACACACGAATGCACCCCGACGACGTAAACTTCACCGCGTTGTTCAGCAGGTTGGTGATGATCTGCTGCAGACGGACCGGGTCGGATTCGATGGTCGCGGGCAGCGGCTCTTCCAGATCAAGCTCGAGGTGCAGGCCCTTGGCCTGTGCCGGCCCGCGCGTGGCATCGACCGCGGCGCCGAGCAGCGCCACGACATCGCAGTTGATCCGCTCGACGGTCATCCGCCCCGCTTCGATCTTGCTGATGTCGAGCATGTCGCTGATGAGCCGGAACAGCTGCCTGCCGTGGGTGTCGATGGCCGACAGTGATTTGTTCACCTCGATCGGCGAGAGCGTGCCCGAAAGCAGCAACTGCGTGTAACCGAGCACCGTGCTCAGCGGCGTGCGGATCTCGTGGCTCATGTTGGCCAGAAAGGCGCTCTTGGCATGGCTCGCGGCTTCGGCGGCTTCCTTCGAGGCGGCAAGTTCGCGCGTCATCGCCTCGCTGCGGGCAAGGAGCTCGGTCAGCGCGGCGTTGGAGGCCGATGCGGCCGTCTCAGCCCTGCGGGCGCGGTCGAGCGCGCCGGCGAGTTGCATGATGCCCGCTCCGCCGCCGGCCACGATCAGCACGATCAGGCCCATGTATGACAGCGCCGTGAAGCGGGCCCAGGCGATGCGGGCGGTGAACTCGGTTGCATCAAAGTCGACACCCAGCACGGCCTCGACACGCCCCTGGGCATCGAACATCGGCGCATAGGCCGACACCCAGGTGCCCCATCGGTCGGTGTAGATCACGTCGTCGAAAGCGGCGACGCCTTCAAAGGCCAACTGCAGTTGGGGATTTTCGGCGTCTTCGTAGACCTCGCCGATGTCGGTGCGGGCTTCGCGTTCGTCGTCGTAGATTCCGTTTCGGTCGTTGTCGGTCTCCGAATCGAGGATCAGCATGAGCTCGCCCTGCTCATTCCTGCGGAAGGTGTAGATGTCGGCGATGTTGGGATTGACCGCGAGCCAGCGCTTCTGCGCCTCGATCATGGTGAGGTAGCCCGGGTCGTCAGGCGGCGTCTGGAGCGACAGGGCGGCATGGCCCATGTCGGTGAGGTCGGCGGCATAGGTCGGGGCGTAGGCGCCCAGCATGCGTTCGATGCGCTGTCGGGCCTGTTCGCCCAGGTGGTCTGTCAGCGGAAACGCCACGACGGCGCACAGTGCGACGGCACCGATAGCGCCCCATGCCGCCCGGAGACGAAGGCGCGACGTCCCGCGGGCAGCGGACATCAGCCCGCCGCACAGCGCCATGCACAACACGGCAAAAACGAGATAATCGATGCGATCGGCCATGCCCGGCGGAGCCGGAGGGTCCGCCGGAGGAATCATCGGCGCACCGATGCGACGCGATAATCGATCGGCCGACTTCCCCCCTCGTTTTACGGCCCTTTGGGAAGGTTGCAGCCTTATCGGACGCTTCTGCTCATCCGCCGCTGATCTGCCAGAGCACGCGGATCGCGTGACGTAGGAGTTTTCCCGCGACGACAAAGCAGATGATCGCCAGCCCGATCATGGCGGCGCCGAAGATGACTTGTGCGGTATTGATCACCACAACCGAGATGCAGATGAGCAATCCGAGGCAGAAGCACCCGCCGAGCACGACCAGCGCCAAGCCGATGTGGGCGAGGTTTCGCGCCGCGCTGATCCGCCGCTCGGCGCTCACGCCGCCCGATTCATAGGCGATCGGCTGGGCGCCGATCAGATGGGCAGCGATCGGCTGAGTACCGATCGGCTTGGACGCGGCATCGTGCAGCTCGGTCATCGGCGCTCCCGGTCGTGCCGTTCATTTAAGCTCATCGAAAGCCCCGACGACCGGAAGCGGCCCGACCAGCGGCGCCGCATAGGCCTTGAACGCGTCGGTGATGTCGTTGCCGTCCCTGATGAACGACGGGTCGAGATGCTTGGTCTCGCGGGCGACGTTTTCGATCGGCGTGATGAAGGTCTCGATTTCGTAGCCCGAGCCGGCCTTGCGGCGCATGCAGATCGAGGTGCCGGTGGTGCCCTCTTTGGCCGACTCCTGCGCCGCGACCTTGCCGACCAGGCGTGCCTCGGCGGCGTCGCTCGGGCTGACAAACCCGGGGAAGCTCCGCTGCAGGTAGCCGAAGGTGTCGGAGCGGACACGCTTGATCTTGAGCTTGTCCTTGATCAGGTCGCCCAGGAAGTCGCCCAGGATGCCCGAGCCGGAAAGCTGCACGTTGCCGTGCGAATCGCGCTCGACCTGTCGCCCGAGCTTCTCGGCGAGCACGACCGCCATCGGCTGGCCCTTTTCGTCGTGGATGCCTTCGGATACCGCGATCACGCAGCGGCCCTGCTTCTTGTAGATGCGGTCGACGTCGCCCAGGAACTTGTCGACCGAGAAGTTGGCCTCGGGGACGTAGATCAGGTGGGGCCCGTCTTCAGG
This sequence comes from uncultured Tepidisphaeraceae bacterium, assembly GCA_964493365.1. Classification (GTDB taxonomy): domain Bacteria; phylum Planctomycetota; class Phycisphaerae; order Tepidisphaerales; family Tepidisphaeraceae; genus CAZBOE01. The sequence continues at coordinate 25,422 of CAZBOE010000001.1, forward strand.
GTGACGCCGGGCGAGCACCGACGCGGCGGTGAGGAAGCCGGCATGGCGACCCATGATCACATCGACCTTCACGCCCGGGAGCGAGGCGTTGTCGAAGTTGTCGCCCATGACCGCGGCCGCGACGAACTTGGCGGCCGACCCGTAACCGGGCGTGTGATCGTGGACGCGGAGGTCGTTGTCGATGGTCTTGGGAATGTGATACGTCCGCAGCTCATAGCCCTCGGACTTGCCCAGCTCGTTGACGATGCGGGCGGTATCGGCCGAGTCGTTGCCGCCGATGTAGTAGAAGTAGCGGACGTTGTGCTTCTTGAAGACCTCGAAGATGCGACGGCAATAGTCGGCATCGGGCTTGTCGCGGGTGGAGCCCAGCGCCGAACTGGGCGTCTGGGCGATGCGCTCGAGCAGTTCGTCGGGCACGGCTTTGAGCGAGATGAAGTCTTCGTTGACGATCCCGCGCACGCCGTGACGGGCGCCGAGCAACTGATCGACGTGGGTGCCCGACTTCTTGATCTCCTGCACCACCCCGACCAGCGACTGGTTGATGACCGAAGTAGGACCGCCCGACTGACCGATGACCGCGTTGCCTTTGAGCGCCATAGCGAAATCACTCCTTGTTTGCGGCGGGAATATAGGGCAGCAGGCGGGCAAGTAAAAGCCGCCCGACGACGGCCCGGGCAGGGCGAATTGACGCGTCCGTCAGGGCTGCCCGAGCGCCACACCGGCGGCGCTGGCGATAAACCGGCGCATCAGTTCAGGGTCTTTGCGCCCCCGCGACAGTTCGACCCCCGACGAAACATCGACGGCAAACGGTTGCACCAGCTCGATGGCCGCCGCGACCGTGTCCGGGGTGAGCCCGCCCGCGAGGATGACCGGAGGAAGGCCGTCAAACTGGCCCGCCTTGCGCGCTGCGGCGATGCGCGGCAGATCGTTGGGCGTGCCGGTTCCGCCCAGTGCGCCGCTCGTGCGCGGCGCCGATTCGAGCACGATGGCCGACAGGTGACCCAGCGGCAGGCGCTTGAGCCCATGACGCCAGGTGGCCAGGTGGCGCTCGAAGTGGTCGTCAACCCGCACCGCTTTGATCAGCGGCAGCGGATGCAGCGCCGCGGCGTAGTCGGGGGTCTCGTGTCCGTGAAGCTGGACCATCCGCGCGCCGGTCACGTTGATGTCAGCCACGACGCGATCGACGGCCGCATCGGCGAACAGCGCCACCGACGTGACAAAGGGCGGCAGGGCCGAGGCTATATCGCGCCCGACCGCGGGCGTGACGCACCGGCCGGCCGACTCGATCAGCACAAATCCGACCGCATCGGCGCCCAGCATCGCGGCGTTGACCGCATCGCCGGGCTGGGTGACGCCGCAGATCTTCACTCGTGCACGGCTCATGCGCGGGAGTATAGCGGCTGACGGCCACACATCGCGATCGGCTCGCCTTGCCTGCCCGGCCCATGCCCGGCACAATCGCGGTGACATGTCGGATGACCGTCGGCCGGGCGATGGTCATATCGAGACAGCCGAAACAGACCTTCATCGAGCCAGTTTGAGCCCGCAGTACCCCAATTCACGAAACCGCGATGCCGCGCCGGGCGCCGCATCGAGCCACGCGACCGACGCCGACATTGCCTTCATGCGCAAGGCCATCGCGCTGGCGATGAAGGGCCGGGGAACGGTCGAACCCAACCCGATGGTGGGCTGCGTGCTGGTCAAGGGCGGAGAGGTGATCGGTCAGGCGTTTCACGTCAAGCCCGGCACACCCCACGCCGAGCCGCTGGCGATCGCGTCATGCACGACCGACCCGGCCGGCGCGACCGCCTACGTGACACTCGAGCCCTGCTGTCACCACAACAAGCGCACGCCGCCGTGCGTCCCGGCGCTGATCGAGGCGGGCGTGGCGCGGGTGGTGATCGGCGCGATCGACCCCAACCCCGACGTCAACGGCAACGGCATCGCCCAGCTCGAGGTGGCGGGGATCGACGTGACCGCGGGTGTGCTCGAAGACGAATGCCGCCAGCTTCTGGCGCCGTTCGCGGCCCACGTGCTCCACGGTCGCCCCTATGTGACGCTCAAGTGGGCCCAGACCGCCGACGGCAAGATCGCAGGCCCGGGCGGAAAGCGCATGCAGATCAGCCACGAGGCGGTGATGAAGATCGTGCACCAACTACGTGCCGACTCCGACGCGATTCTGGTCGGCATCAACACCGTCGGCCGCGACGATCCGCTGCTCACCGCGCGGGGCGTGCCGACCGTGCGCCAGTTGCTCCGCGCGGTCTACGACCCGCGGCTGGAGATCTCCCTCGACTCGCGGCTGATGAAAACGGTCGACCAGTTTCCCCTGGCGGTCTATTGCAGTGCGGCGGCCTACCACGAGCGGGCGCTGGACAAACGCAAGCTGCTCGAGGCCCGCGGCGTCAGGGTGATCTGTGTCGAGAGCACGGGCGAGCCCACCGCTGATCCCGCAGACGCCAAGCGGTTGTCGCTGACCGACATCCTGCTCGACCTGGGCGGCCAGGGCGTCACACACCTTCTGGTCGAGCCGGGGCCCGGGCTGGCTGGGTATTTCATCCGCCAGAACAAGGCCGATCGGGCGTGGGTGCTGACCTCGCCGCGGCGTGTCGACGACGCGACCGCGCCCGCGGCGACGCCGCTGCCGCCCGAGTTCATCGCCACAGGCCAGACCACGGTCGCCACCGACTGCATCACCGAATATCTCAACACCCGCAGCGATCTGTTTGCCGCGGTGGCGCGGTCGGCGGATTTCGTTCGCATTTCCTAGCCCCATCATCATGCCAGCAAAGCGCAGCAAACCCACTCGAAAAACCGGCTCAGACACCCGCGCCCACGCCTCGCTCACAGCCGCGGTCAGCAACGGCCACGACTCGTGGCGGATCTTCCGCATCATGGCGGAGTTCGTCGAGGGATTTGAGGTGCTGTCGAACATCGGCCCCGCCGTCACCATCTTCGGATCAGCGAGGCTCCGCCCGGACAACCGCTACTACCTTGCCGCTCAGGAGACCGCACGGCTCCTGGCGGAGAAAAAGTTCGCCGTCATCACCGGGGGCGGGCCCGGCATCATGGAGGCGGGCAACCGCGGCGCGTTCGAAAACGGCGGCCGATCGATCGGGCTGAACATCACCCTTCCCCATGAGCAGGACTCCAACCGCTACCAGTCGGTCTCGCTCGACTTCAACTACTTCTACGCCCGCAAGGTCATGCTCGCGAAATACGGGCTGGGCTACATCTACTTCCCCGGCGGCTTCGGCACACTCGATGAGTTTTTCGAGATCGTCACGCTGATCCAGACGCTCAAGAGCGAGCCGTTTCCGGTCGTGCTCTATGGCAGCGAATATTGGTCGGGGCTGATCGAGTGGATGAAGCAGCAGCTTTCGACCGCCGGCCTGATCGACGGCGAAGACCTCGATATCTTCAGGCTCGTCGATTCGCCCGAGGAGGCGGTCAAGGTCGTGACGGCCGGGATTCGCAAGCCGTGGTGGCAGCCTGTCGAAAGCGGCGTGCGCAACACCGCCCGGGAGGCAACGGCGCCCGACCTCAAAGGCGGGATGCCGCTCACCGGTCACTAGTCAGCCCAGACCGGCGAAGGCACCCGGTTGGGCAAGAAAGCCACCCGCACCAAGGCGGAACACGCGACATCGAAGGGCAAGCCGCAGCAATAGCCCCGGGCGGCAGACGCCGCAGCGAGCGTCTCCGCGGCGTCGGCCCGGCAGTTGAAGCCCAGCGACGTTTGCCTGCCAGTGATGCGATTGCGCTACAACGCGTCAGGCAAAATCAGGCGGATGATTGCCACGCAGCTTCGGCGGAGGCGGGTTGGCCGCCTGATAGGCCTGCCAGTGAAGATCGACCTCGTCTTTGGGCAGCGGAGCGGCGGCCGCATCGAGAATCGATCGGCAGTCGCCCGGCCCGGGTGGAAGCGGCACCACCGCCGATACGATCGCCTCGTGTGCCAGGGCGAAACTGACGTTCGACGTTCGCGCCAGCAGGCCCACACCCGCGTCGGCCGCGACATCAAAAAGGCGATACCGCGCCGCCTGATCACCCCGATCAAAGGGAACAATCAGCCCGTGGATGGGTGTGTTGTCGGCGATCCACTCGGCCGACAACGCATCGGGGGTATCGATCAGCAGGAGCGATGTCAGGCCTTCCTCGCGGAGCGCCGACAGTCGTTGAAAAGGCCGGCCGCCCTTGAGTTCGCCCGGGGTGACGCCGCGCAGGACGACCGCGTCGGCGGTCGTTCGTCCCAGGTCGGCCAGCCGCGTGCGAACGAGCCGATCACCGACTGAGAGCAACTCCTGTACATCGACCTCCAGCACAACACGCAGCGCCGGCGGAAGCGGCCAGACGAAATCGCCGGTGGTGGCAACCCAATCCGCCGCACGGCGCGTGCAAGAGTCGATGATCGACTCCGCCGGCGGGCGGTCGAGCTCCCAGATGACCGGCGGCAGTTCGACTGCCGTCCGGCCGAGCCGGCGTCGAGGCGGTAATGACTGAGACATCTCTTTCATGATTCACCGACACCGTCACGCCAAGCCACCCATCGACCCGGCCCGCAACGCACAGGGCCCTGCCGGCTCGAGCCCGCAACGCACGGGTTCCGCGACGCACGGGTTACGCAACGCACGGGTTACGCAACGCTCAAGGGCAATCGAACGAGCGCATGGGCGACCGCGTTCGCGAGATGGCCGACTGGATCTGGTCGTTGACCCAGTGAGGCCTCGCCACCGTCTGCCAGAGACCGATGGGCAATTCGTCGGCGCTGGGGATGATCTCGATCGAGCCGACTCGGAACAGCCGATCCTTCAGCGTGACCAGCACACGCGTCCGCGCGATTCGGCGGAGCGGGCAGTCGTAGACATCGACTCGAAACACGCCCGACAGCGACAGCAGCCTGACGTCGGTCAGTACGTAATACCGGCCCATCCACTGCAAGGTCGCCCACATTAGCCGGACGACCACCGCCAGCACGGCGACGTTCACATACGTGGTCACGTGGCCGGGCACTTTTTCGTCATAAAGCACAGCCGCCATCGCGCAGATCGCGACCACCGCGGTAAACCGCAGCGACGACAGCACGATGTACCAGGGCGAGGGCTTGAGCAGCAGGATGATCAACTCGCTCTCGGGCAGCACGTGTCCCGCGAGCAGCGCCAGCAGCGACGACTGCGATGGCCTCGCCGCGGCCGCGGTCTCCGATGCCATTACCCGCGCGCTGCCCAGGGCGCCACCGTCGAACGCGCCACCGTCGAAAGCACCGCCGTCAACGGGCACTTGGTCGAGCGACGCGGCCTCGTCAGGACAGCCGCTGCCGCCGCTCCCGCGCAGCGACAGTCGCGGGCGGTCGTCGCGGCCGAACCATTCGTTGAGTCGCACCATGGGTCGCTCCACATGCACGATAGGCCGGCCGATGCGCCGTCCAAAGCCGCGACGCGATCAATTCTTGGCGCCCACCCGTGCGATGGCGTCGGCCGTGAGGGTGACGATGTCGGGCAGGTTTCGGTAATAGTCGTTGTAGTCGAGCCCATAGCCCACCACGAATTCGTCGGGAATGTCGAAGCCGACATAGTCGACCGGCGTCTGCCGCGCGGCGGGACGATCTTTCCTCAGCAGCACACAGGTCTTGACCGTGGCTGCGCCGGCTTCGATGAAACGCGGCGTGACCAGCCGCAGCGTTCCGCCCGAATCGAGAATGTCGTCGACGATCAGCACATGACGGCCCTTGACGTCGGGCAGCTTTTCCCCGAGCACCTGGCTCCCCTGTGTCTGCGTGGCCGACCCGGGATAGCTCGAGACGGTGAGCATGCCGATCTTCATCGCGATGGGAATCTGTCGGATCAGATCGCCGCAGAAGATCATGGCGCCGGTCATGATGGGGACGATGAGGATCTCGCCACTGTCGGGCATCGAAGGCGGCGTGTGATCGGCGGTGATCTGCCTGGCCATCTCGCCCACCCGCGCGCCGATCTGCCACTGCGAGATCAGGACTCTTGCGATGTCTCGGTGCATGAGAGGGGACTGTATCCGAACTGGCATGGCAATGTCGAAATGACATGGCAGAGCGCCAGGGCGAACGGGAAGTCAATGCGCCCGATGCCGCGAGGCGGCCGTCTCGCTACAATGCCCGGCTCGACCGATGAATCACCCCCGGCCGTCAGACTCCAGCACACCGCCCGACACGGGCAGGCCAACCCACGCCCACGCGCCCCAATCCGCCCTATCGCCTGAGGCGGCGCAGCCCGTTCAACCGACCGGTGCCGACTCCGCACCCAGCAGCTCAGCGCCCGGCAGTTCCTCGCCCGGTCGCTCCCCGGCCAGTCGCGCAGCGCGTGCTCCCTCGCCGCGCACTCATTCCGCGCACACCTCCGGGCACGCGGCCGATCGCCCTACCCCCGGGCTCATCGCCCGGTATGCCCTGTTTGTGATCAAGAACGTGATCGGCTGGCTGTTGGTGCTGACATCGCCAGTCATCGGCGCCGCCATTCCGGGGCCGGGCGGAATACCGCTTTTTCTGATCGGCTTTGCGCTGGTCAGCTTTCCGGGCAAGCGCAAGATGACCTCGCGCATCCTCCGCGGCAGGCCCTATGACCTGGCCAGCCGTGGGCTGTGGCTCGTGCTGGCATCGGTCGCCCTGCTGTTTCCGACGGTGGGAATCTGGATTTTCCATCACCAGGTTCCGCATTGGTGGGACCTGCGGGTGTCGAAGTTTCCTTGGAACGTGCTTATTGCCGCATTTGCGACGTTTTGCGTCTGGCTCATGCTGCTGGCATTGATGTGGCTGGCAAACCGCCTGATCATCGTGATGCCCCGCGGGCGACGGCTGGTGCGGCCATGGATGCGCCGCAAAGGCATTTATCTGCTGCCGCCGCGAAGGCGACGGCGCATTCGTTCGGCCGGTCAGAGCGAAGACCTGGAGATTCTCGAAGTGGACGCATGGTACGGCCGCAAGGCGAAGTCGGCATGGAAGCAGTCGCTGCCGTGGATCAAGCGCGGCGTCGGCGTCGCCATCACCGGGGCGATCTTCGCGTGGATGCTCCGCCCGGTCTACAGACAGTGGGATGTCGTGCGCGACCGTGCCGGCGAGATCGATCCGCTGGCGTTCGGCGCGGCCATCGCCATGTTCACGCTGTTCCTGCTGGTCTTTCGTGCCATGGCGTGGTGGCGGATCGTCCTGGGCTTCGGACACCGCCTGCCCATTCCGGCGACCCTCCGAATCTGGACAACCTCCGAGCTGGCGCGCTATATCCCCGGCGCGATCTGGCAGGTGGTCGGGCGGGTCTACCTGGTCAAACCCTACGGCGTATCCGGCAGCGTCTGCTCGACGACACAGATCCTCGAGATCACCACCTTCCTGCTTGCCAACATCATCGTGGCGGTGCTGTGCCTGCTCTATTACTTCGCCCGGCTCGACCCTTACGCCAAGCCGTGGTTCATCGCGCTGATGGCGCTGGTGCCCCTGCTGGGCGTGGTGCTGCATCCGAAGATCTTCTACCGCGTGGTGAACAAGGTGCTCGTTCGCCTCGGCAAACCCCCGATCGTGCAGCGGCTCCGCGGTAAATGGCTGGTCGGCATCCTCGTCTGGTCGGTGATCGGCCTGCTCTGGCAGAGCCTCGCGGTCTGGCTGGTCACGCGCGACCTGCTCGAGCTCGACCTCGCCAAGTGGTGGGTCGTGGCCGGCTCCTACTGCCTCGCGTGGTGCGCCGGGTTTCTCGCGATCTGGGCGCCGGGCGGCATCGGTGTCCGCGAACTGGTCTTCATGTCGGCCATGGCGGTGGCGCTGCCGGAAAGGGTGACATCGCAGTTCGATTCGACCGAAGCGCTCGCGGCATTCCTGGCGTTTCTCAGCGTGCTCCTGCGGCTGTGGGCCACCGGGGGCGAGATACTGCTGGCAGCCGCTGCTTACTCGCTGGATTTCAAGGCCGCGATGACGCCGCGTCACCCGCCGGGTGTTGTGTCGCCCGCCGGCGCGTCGCCCGCATGCGGGGCGGCCGAAGATCTGTCGTCCGAGTCGGGCCCTGCCGATCCCGTCAGCGATCGAAGCTCGGCGCCGCCGACGTCGGAGCCGTCTGCCCCGCGCGCAGCGGCGCGACCTTCGTAAAGTACAGGATCAGCAGCAGCGTCATCCAGATCACATAGACGACGATCAGCCCGACAAACAGCTTTCGCCTGGGCCGAAGCGGCCCGGCCGTCTGCCGGCCCGGCCCGGCATCGGTCGGCGCAGGGTTGGAGGCGGCATGCGACGTAGCCGCGGCGCGCTCTCCGGCCGGGGCGGATGCGGGGGCGGATTTATGGCCCGCCGAAGCGCCCGTCATCGCTTCATCTGAAGCTATGCCGGTGGATGGTTTATCGCGCGGGGCTGCCGATTTATCCGACTTGCCCGATGCGCCGCCCGAATCGTTGCTCACAGTTCGCTCTTGATCCGGTATCCCTCTTCCAGCGAGGCGGAGAGGTCAAAGACGTTGCGGAAATCATCGATCGAATCCGAGGGGGTCTTGCTAAGCAGCCCGCTATCGACCATGGCGAAGACGATTCGGCCGAAATCCATCGTGCTGGTGATGTTCCAGCGTCGGAGCACCGCTGTCGCCATCAGGCCCCAGCGTTCGAGCGCGAGGTCGCGGAGGCCCAGGCACAGTTGGCGACCGGTGACATGGTGGCTCTCGCCCTCCGGCGTGGCCGCATGAACGCGTTCGACCGTCAGTGAAAGGCCCTGAGAAACAAACTCGAACGCCTCGGGCGGATACACCCCCAGCGCGTCGATCACCTGTCTCAGTGAGGCAGACACGCTCTGGTTGGGCGCTTGCGGCATACCCAGAGTCTAACACCCGCGACCGCCACCGGACAAGCGCCCACTCGGCCTCGCCCCGCCGCTGCGACACGATTGACAACGCTCCCCGCGCCCAATGACGATGTGCCGTACATGGCCGGTGATTCAGCAACAGGAGCAGCACTGGCGACCGGAATTCTGCTGGGGCTCGGCGCTGCCGTTCCGATCGGCCCGGTCAACATCGAGATCGCCCGCCGAACCCTTCGCCAGGGGTTTTCTGCGGGTGTGGCGGTGGGCTTGGGGGCATGCTTCGTCGACATGGTTTATGCGGTCGCTGTTTCCGCGGGCGTGGCACGCCTCGCGGAATCGCCGTGGGTGAAATGGCCGCTGACGGTGGGCGGTATTGCGCTGCTCCTTTATCTGGCCCGCGGGTGTTTCGCGGCCGAGCGCCTCGACGCCCGCAGGGGGTGGGCAGCGGTCGACAAGACGCCGGCCGCCGATGCCGGCGCCCGAGCCGAGCGTGGGGGTCGTCTTGCGTCAGACCGATCGGGCGGGCTGGTCTCGGGGCTGGCGACGGGGCTGGGCATGACGCTGCTCAACCCCATGACGCTGGCCTTCTGGTTCGTCGCCATGCCCGCCGCGGTCGTGGCGGGCGTCGGCAAGGACGGTGCGGCGTTATGGCCTGTCGCGGGCGGCGTCTTTATCGGGACGCTGTCGTGGGTGGTCGTATTCTCGTCCATCCTGGCGCTCATCGGACGATGGCGCGCGCCGTGGTGGATGGCGCTGGCCGACTACATCGGCGGCGTTCTGCTCGCGGGGTTTGCGGCCCTGGCGTTTTTGCGTTGCCTGCGCTGATTTCTATAATGCCCGCCCTGCTTGGGGCGGCCCCGACCGAAGGAGTTAAACGGATGCCACTGCCTGCCACATCGGCGCAAGTCACGAAAAATGCCCAGCCCCGTGCCCACGGCGCCGCGGCAGGCGGATCGACTCGCAACGGAAGGATCACGTCGACCCTGCGGGCCCTTGCCCTCGCATCGGCCGGCGCCTCGCTCGCGCTCACGACCGGATGCGCCAGCGAGCCCTACCCCTTCAACCCGCGCAACCTCCAGGAGCAGGAGCGCCGCGCGTCGGCCGGGCAGGTGCCGCCGGTCATGCGGCCGCTCCCGACGACACTGCAGAGCCCCCTGCTCGACGAATTCACCGGTCAGGTCAAGCCGCCGGCAAATCCCCCGACCACGGGCCAGCCCATCGAAGACTTTCCGACGCGCCGCCTGACACTGCAGGAGACCGTGCAGCGGGCTGTCGCCAACAACCTTGCGATCAAGGTCGCGGGCTATGAGCCGGCGATCGAAGGCGCACGCGTGGTCGAAGCCGAAGCGAGGTTTGATCCGGCATTCTTCTTCAACACCGGCGTCGAGCGCAACCGCAGGCTCATCACCCAGGATTTCTTCTTCAACCCCACCGCGGGACTGATCACCCAGGAAACCTCCGAGGTGTTCACCGTGCAGCCCGGGCTGCGGCAGAACCTTCCCAGCGGCGGACAGATCGAATTGCGGTCGACACTCACCCAGACCGACCTCGACCGCAACGACGGGCTCAACCGCCTCAACCCCTATAACGAAGGCGACATCGCGATCCAGCTCACCCAACCGCTGCTGCGGGATTTCGGCTATGCCGTCAACCGCGCGCAGATCCGCATCGCCCGAAACAACCAGCGCATCAGCCTGCTCGAGTTCCGCAACACCGCTGAAGACCAGATCCTCCAGCTCGAACGGCTCTATTGGCAGCTCGTAGCCGCCGAAGAGGACGTGCGCATCCAAGAGCTCTTGCTCGCCGACACCGAGGAGACGGCCCGCATCCTGCTGCTTCGCGCGGGTCAGGACGTCACCCGTGTGCAGATCAGCCAGGCCAACGCGTCGGTCGAGACCCGCCGGGTGGCGCTGATCCGCGCCCGGGCGGAAGTGCGTGACGTCTCCGACCAGATCAAGCAGTTGATGAACGACCCGGAGTATCCCGTCGCCAGCGACCTGGTGATCCTGCCGGCCAGCACACCCCTTCTCGATCCGGTCAGCTTCATTTTCGAGGAACAGCTCGAATCGGCGATGGAACACCGCCTCGAGCTCGCCCAGCAGCAGCAGCGTGTGGACTCGGCCGACATCACCCTCGACGCCGCGCGTAACAACCTGCTGCCCCAGCTCAATTTCGTCGGCTCGCTGGGCTCGCAGGGCCTCGACGATGACTGGCTCAGCGGCCTCCGCTCGAGCCTTGAGTTTGAACAGATCAGCTGGACCGCGGGCATTCAGTTCGAGGTGCCCATCGGCAACCGTTCGGCGCGGGCGATCTACCGGCGCGTGCTGCTGCAACGGTCGCAGTCGATCGAGCAATACCGCCAGCTGATCGACCAGGTGACGCTCGACGTGCAACTGGGTGTCCGCGCGGTGCAGACGGCCTGGCAGGAGACCGTGGCGGCACGGCAGGCGGTTTTCGCCCAGGAAGACTCGCTCCGCGCCATCGAGCAGCGCGAGGCCGCCGACGAGCCCCTCACGCCCGAGTTCGTGCAGCTCAAGCTCGACCGCCAGCAGGCGCTGGCCGAGGCAAGGCGGGCCGAGATCAACGCGGTCGCCAACTACAACTTCGCCATCGCCAGCCTCGAGCGCGCCAAGGGCACATTGCTCCGCTACAACAACATCCTGCTCGAAGAAGAACGACTCGACCCCCGCCGCCTCCGATGACAAAGCGGCCACGCGAGCCACATGCCGCGAGCCATGTATCGCGAGCCACGCGGCCTGATCCACACGCCGGTAGCCACGCGTCGTCGTCACGCCTGCCGGCGCGGGTGACCCGTCTCGGCTGATCTACTGCCTGGCTGATTTACTGCTTGGCATAGACCGTCTGCCCCGGCGGATAATGGATCAGCTCCACCGCGTTGCCCGACGGGTCTTTGACATAGATGCCCCGCGTGCCGTCTCGGTGGACGTCGACCTTGACGCCCGCCTCGGCGGCCGCCTTTTCGAGCTCATCGAGCGAGACCGACACCGCCACGTGGGGCGGATGCTGCGTCGGGGTCACCAGCGCGAGCTTGGTGTTGCCGAACTTCAGAAACGCCCAGGTCGCATCCTGATAGAGCACCTTGGCATCGAACTGCCTGACATACCAGTCAACGCCCGCCGCGATGTCGTTGGCGGGCACGGCTACATGATCAATGGTCATGCGCCATCCTAGGCGCCGCGGCCTGCCGTGGCAGCCCATCCACCCAACGCAAGACCTCAGCGCGACGACGCCGAACCGCGGAAGTCGGTCATCTTGATCTGTCCGGTGCGGGCGTTGAGCAGCACGGTCGCAAATGCGCCGTGCGACGACCCATCGGCCGCGAACACTTCGACCGGAGAGCGGTCTTCGCCCTGGGCTTCCAGCATTTCGCCGACAGGGTCATAGGCCATCTTCGACGCTTGGATGATGTACTGCCCCGAGGTAAACGTGGTGCGGCCGGTCGCCGTGACCTTGCGGAGCTGCGCCTGCATCGCCGCGTCGGGGTTGCCCGCCTGGCCGGGCTGTGTCAGCAGATCCGCGGTGACCTGATCTGCGGTGAGTTCGTGCGCCGCTTCTGATCCGATGGGCCGGTGCACGATTCGCACATCGCCCATGACCTCAACCCGCGCCGCCGACTGGTCGTAGTCGAGCGATTTGGTCCATGCCATCGCAGTGGTGCCCCTCGAACCGGCGGGATTGATCGCTCCGGCCGGCCCGGCGCGGGTGCCCGATGCGTCGGACGTTCCGGGCGCGCCGCCTCCGCCCTGCTGCTCTCGCTCCTGGGTCGCGCCGACGCCCCCGGGCCCGGCCTTGCCGTCATCGGAGGGCCTGGCGTCAAAGAACAGCAGTTGCCCCTCACCGGGCACGGTGAACCGGCCGGCCGTCTCATACGACACTTCGCCCGACCGCAGGAACAGCCGCCGAAGCAGCGCGCCGCCGTCGCCGGTCAGTTCGGAGAGAATCTCGACGCGCTCACTGAGCCGGATGTCTCGCACCTGCTTGCCGCCCATCGGGCGGGCGGCCATTGATCGCTGGGCCTGCTGCGTCGACTCGCCTCCCTTGCGCCCCTCGGGCGGGTCTGCGAGGTTGAGCGTCAACTGCGCGGAGCGGGCCGTGGTGATCGTGCCGTCGGCGTCACGCGTGTTGACCACGACATCGCCCAGCACATCAACCCGGTCGGCGTTCTGGTCGACACGGACCGATTTCGCCCATGTCACCTTCACCGGACGCTCGTCGCCGCCTTCCGGCGGGCGCTGCACCGCCTCAAGGTTGCCTCCGCCTTCGACCACCGCCACACCCGATGCCTCATCCACGCGGATCACCGGCCCGGTCATCGTCGAGTCGGCGGTCTTGACCGTGGCCGGATTGCCCCTGATCACCGCCACGCGGGCTTCGCCGCGCTGGGTCACCTCGAGACGATCGCCCGTGACGACGGCACCGTCCTGCCCCGTGAGTTTGACACGGCCTTGCGCGTCGAGTGATTCGAGCTGAGTCGCCCGGTCGGCAGTCTTGCCCGAGGCATGCGGCGTCGACGGCGCGAGCAGCGCGGTGAGGTTGTCGGCCTCGAGCGACTGCGACCCATCGGCCGCCCTGACGTTTCCATCGACCACGAGTCGACGGGGATAGGGCTCGCCGCCCTCGCCGCGGGCCATCATCAGAAAGAGTTTCTCGCCCGTGAGCGTCGTGGTGGCGGCGGGGTCGCCGGTCGATGCGGGGTCGAGGTCGCCGCGGAGCGAGGCTTTGACATCGTCACCCGCCTCGACCGTCTTGAGCGACTGTCGCGCCGACCCGGCGGCGTCATCGTCTGATTGATCGAACGCCAGCGCGAGCGTGCCCGAGGTGAGCGAAAGCTGTGGATGCTGCACATCGACACCGCCGCGAAACTCCGCGCGATCGATCGCCATGCTCGATGAAGCCAGCCGGGCGCCCGAAGTGCCGCCGCGGGCGGGTTTATCCGCCCCCGTTTGGGCGGCATCCGCCTCGGCCGACTGCGACCCGACCGGACGAAACCGGATCGTGCCCTGACCCGTCCACGAGGTCACAAGCCGCGCCTCGGGATCGACGGGCGGATTGCCATCGACGTTGTCGATGCCCTGCTCAACTTCGCTGAGCGGAATCACCGCGCTGCTGGCGCCGATCAGCTCGGCCACCTGGCGCGCGTCGGAGTAAACCAGCCGCGGGGTGGTGATGACGGTGCCGCTGTTGTCGGTCATTTCCACCGGGAAATCAGACCGGCCGACCAGTTCGACCTGCTGATCGCCGCTGAGATAGCTCACCGCCGTCGCGCGGATCAGCGACCCATCCTGCACGATGTGCACCGGTTCGCCCGTGATGCGCACGTTCATCTGCCCCTCGTCGGGAGCCGGCATGCCCAGGTCATCCGCCGCCGCGAGCGGCACCAGCCGCAACGGCCCTGTCCAGGTCACAACCACGGGCTCATCGGCCGGGGCGGAAGGCTCAGCGCCGGCGGTGTTGCCGTTCGCCGCGTCGGCGTTCTGCGGCTTCGCTTCGGCGCCGGTGGCGCCGGGCGAGCCCTGCTGCGGCAGGTCGGACGGTGATGCAGGCGCTTCGCTCGGCGACGGTCGGCCGTCTCCCTGCGAAGGCGACGTGGCAAAGACCAGTTCCAGCACATCGCCGGTCACGGTCGTGGTCGGCATCTGCACCACCTTGACCGCGTCATTGAGCCGGGCGTAATACCGCGCCGGCTGGCGCGGCGACGCCACCGGCGCCGCGTCGAGCGCCGCCCGTTCTGCCGCAGGGTCGGCCGACACCAGCGCAATGCCCGACACATCGATCGGCGCGGGCGAGCGCGTGCTCGACGCGCCCGGTGCTGCGGGCCCTCGCTGCAGGCTGGAGAACGCCGCGAGGTTCTTGATCACCATCCGGCCGCCGTGCGCCACCTCGAGCAGTTGAAGCTCGCGGTCGCGCTGGTTCATGCGGATGAGCAGCCCGCGCCCGTCAAAGTCATAGTCCCGGCCCCTGACCACCACCGGCACCTCGTCCGCCGGCACATGCTCGCCCTTGTCGTTTGTGGTGGGCTCGGTGGTCACGCGGACGGTCTCGTTGTCGAACGACGCGTTGTCGAGCGTGGCAGTGAGAATCGGCTCGCGCGCCGTCTGCGATTCGAGCAACTCGACCACGACATCCTTGAGCCGCCCGCGGTTCGGCGCCGCCATGCCGCCCGGCCGCAGCGAGCCGCCCGACTGCGACCGGCTCGACTCCGGCAACACGACCACTCCGCTGCGCCCGCGGACGCGGATGATCGATCCGTCCTTGAGGAAAAACTCCGCGACCGGCTCGGTCACGGCCACCGTGTCATCCGCCTGCGGGACGAACGTCTCCGCCCTGAACTGGTAGAGCAATTCTCCCGTCTTGTCGTCGAACTGCCCAAACCAAGGCCGCGACCCCGCCCCGATGCCCTGCGCCGTCGCTTGCTCGACCTTGAGCGTCACGACCGGTCGCGTGGCAGGGCCGCGCGCGCCCGTGGGGCTGTCGCCGCCCAGGAGCAGCCAATAGCCTGCGAACGCCCCGAACAAGACCACCACACACACAATGAGCCGGATCGCAATTTTCACCGCCTCATTCTATCAACCGCTCGGCCGATGTCGCGCATCGCCTGCTCGCCTTACCGCAGCAGGCCCGCGCGCGGGCAGCCCGAAGGTCACCCACCTCACCGCCGGGCCTGGTCCTCGGTTTGGGGGCGCTCGAATCCGGGCGTTAGCGGGTCGGGTCGGCGTGGGGAGTCGGCTCGATGTCAAACATCCTCAGCACGACCAGGTCCTGCACATCGATGAGCCCCACCGGCTGATCTGTTTCATCGACCACGGGCACTTCGTCGATGCGGTAGTGTCGCATCAGCGCCATCGCCTCAGATGCCAGCGCATCGCCGCTGATCCGCCGGGGGTTGTGCGTCATCACCGACGCGATCGGCTGGCGCAGCGCCGTGCCGTCGTTGTCGGTGATGACCCGGCGCAGGTCGCCGTCGGTGAAGATACCCGACACCTTCCCTGCGCTGTTGACGAGAATCACCGCGCCGCTTCGCCGCTTGATGCGGCTCACCACGTGGAGCACCTCGGCCACCGACAGCGCATCCGACGCCACCGGCAGGTTCTCGCCCCGCCTGAAGCTCATCGCCTCTCTCACGCGGATGAGCTTGCGGCCCAGTTGCCCCGCCGGGTGATACAGCGCGAAATCTTCACGGGTGAAGCGGCGCTCGCGCATGACCGACAGCGCCAGCGCGTCGCCGAGCGCGAGCATGGCCGTGGTCGAAGCCGAAGGCGCCAGCCTCAGCGGGCAGGCCTCCTCGATCCGCCCCATCTCCAGCACAACCTCGGCATGACGGCCCAGCGACGATTCTCGTCCGGCGGTCATCGCAATCGTCGGGTGTTCAAGTTTTTTGAGGATCGACAGCAGCCGCACGATCTCATCCGACTCGCCCGAGCTGCTCAGGATCAGCACGACATCGCCCTGCCGCACCGCGCCCAGATCGCCATGCACGGCGTCGGCCGGCGAGAGGAAATGCGAAGGCGTGCCGGTCGATGAAAACGTGGCGGAGAGCTTTCGTGCGATGTGGCCGGCCTTGCCAACCCCGCAGGTCACCAGGGCCCCGGTGCAGGCGACCACCAGCTCCACCGCCCGAACAAACGCCGGGCTCGACACCGGCGCCGCCATCATCGACACCGCCTTTGCCTCCACTTCGATGACACGACGCGCAAAAGCATCGATGGTCTGGTCAACGTCCGCCGGCCGGTCGTCCGCTCTGCTGGTGTGTAAACTGCTCATCGGCAACACGCGATATTCGACTGGCGGATTCGACAAATCAACACGGTCGACACCGCCAATCGCGATCGCCGCCCTCTCGCTAGCTGCGGCCGACCACGGCCGACCACCAGCCGGTCGGGTCCGGTGACCGTCTGCACCGGTGCTGCGCGGGACAGTACATCTTGGCACCAGTGCATCCCGGCGCCAGTGCATCTCTGCGCAGCGTATCTCGGCGCCAGTGCTCGTCCGCCCCGGCGTGCACCGACGACCGTGGCTGGTAACATCCTGCGCCATGATCGCCAGCCTCCGCCTCGACACCCATTTCAACCGCGGCGTCATCGATCCGCGCATCTTCGGCGGGTTTCTCGAGCACCTCGGGCGGGCCGTCTACGGCGGCGTCTACGACCCGCAGAGCCCCCACGCCGACCGGCAGACCGGCTTCCGCCTCGACGTGATCGACGCCCTGAAGCGCCTACGCACGCCCGCCATCCGCTACCCGGGCGGCACCTATGTCAGCGCCTGCGACTGGAAAGACGGCGTCGGCCCACGCGAGAGCAGGCCCCGCCGACCTGACTTTGCATGGCAGTCGATCGAGACCAACCAGTTCGGCGTCAACGAATTTGTCCTCTGGTGTCGACAACTCGGCACCGAGCCGATGATGGCGGTCAACCTCGGTACAGGCGGAGCGGCCGAGGCGGCCCAGCTTGTCGAATACTGCAACCTCCCGGGCGGCACGCTCTGGTCAGACCGCCGCCGCGACCACGGTTTCGACCAGCCCCATGCGATCAGGCTCTGGTGTCTGGGCAACGAAATGGACGGCCCGTGGCAGGCGGGGCATGTGCCCGCCGAGGTCTATGCCCACCGGGCCTTCGCCGCCTCGGTGTTGATGAAGGGCATCGACCCGGGCATCAAGACCGTCGCCTGCGGTTCCAGCGGACGGGGCATGTCCACCTACCTCGAGTGGGACCGCGTCGTCCTCGAATATTGCTGGGACAAGGTCGATTTCATCTCCGCCCACCGCTACAGCACCAACGAGCGCAACGACACGCCATGGTTCCTCGCCGAGGGCGTCGAGATCGACCAGATCCTCAGCGACTACGACGGCCTGATCCGCTACGTCGGCGGACGCAAGCGACGCCCGCGCGACGTCTTCGTCAGCTTCGACGAGTGGAACGTCTGGTATCGCGCCCGCGGCGGCAGCCAGGAACAAGGCGGCTGGCAGGTGGCGCCCCCGCTGCTCGAAGAGCAGTACAACTTCGAAGACGCGCTGGTCGCGGCGCAATACCTCATGGCGTTCGTCCGCCGAGCCGACCTGGTCAAAGTCGCCTGCCTCGCCCAGATCGTCAACGTCATCGCCCCGATCATGACCCGCACGGGCGGCCTGCTCTTGCAGACCATCTTCCACCCCATCGAGATGATCGCCGCCGCGGCGCGGGGGATTTCGTTGCAGACATCGCTCAAGAGCCCCGTCTATCGCGCGGGCCCGCGGGGCGATGTCCCGGCCATCGACGTCGCCGCCACCCACGATCCCGCGGCCGGCGAGGTCGCGGTCTTTGCCGTAAACCGCGACCAGTCGGGCCCAGTCACCCTCTCGGTCGAGATCGCAGACATGACCATGACGTCGCTCACCCACGCCGCCCAACTCGCCGGCCACCATCCCAAGACCGCCAACACCTGGGAATCGCCCGCCGCCGTCGCCCCGACGCCGGCCGACGCAACATTGCAGGGCAACCAACTCCGCATCGGCCTCCCGGGCCCCGGCTTTGTCGCGGTGCGTGTCGCCGTCCGCAGACGCTGATCGACCGGCGAAAAGTTGGTATGTTACCCGGGCCGCACCGCCATCGATGAAGCCGTGCGTGTGCGGCAGAGCAGGAAGGTGAGCCGGCGTGTTGCCCCGATCGCCCGGCCATCTTCGTGCCCAGCCTGACGCCCGCGACGCGTCATGTTGCCGGCCTGGATCAGGTGCCGCGCCTGCGGCCGCCCGACCCGCAATCAACAGCATGAGGGTGAGTTTCCATTGGACTACCGCGTCGATCTCGATGTTTATCACGGCCCGCTCGACCTGCTGCTCTACCTGATCAGGCGGGACGAGCTCGACATCTACGACATCCCCATCTCGCGCATCCTCGACTCCTACATGCACTACCTTGGGGAGCTCAAGCAGCTCAAGGATGCCCACGCCATCGACATCAACGTCGCCGGCGAGTTTCTCGTCATGGCCGCCACGCTGATGGAGATCAAGTCGGCCATGCTCCTGCCCCGCCACGAAACCGCCGGCGAGCCGGGGGAGAAGTCGGTCGCCGAAGACCTTGCCGACCCGCGGTATGAGCTGGTCCAGAAGCTGCTCGAATACAAGCGGCTCAAAGATTCGGCCGCCGGTCTCGAGCGCAAGCGTGCCGAGCACGACGCCCGCTTTCCCCGCTTCCCCGCCCGCATCGAAGGCTCCGACGAGCCCCCTCCGATCGACCTCGACGAAGTGCAGGTCTGGGACCTGCTCGCCGCCTTCTCGCGGCTGATGGCCGAGGTCGGACAACGCAAGCCCAAGTATCACGAGGTCACCTACGACGACACCCCGATCGACCTCCACGCCGCCGACATCGAAGACCGCGTGAAGCGCGAGAAACGCCTGACGCTCCGCTCGTTGATCGTCGGCCGAAAGAACAAGAGCGAGATGATCGGCGTGTTCCTGGCTTTGCTCGAACTGGTCCGGGAGAAAAGAGTGCTCGTCCACGTCGTGGGCGACACCACCGAGTTTCACGCCGAGCCCGCCCAACTGCCCCAGTCGCAAGGCGATCAGCCCCGGCACAAGTCGCGCCGCCAGACGGCGACACCGCCCTCCTCCGATGGAGCCGCACAAAGTGGCGCGTCACCGCACACGGGCGAGTCCGCAGCGCAGAACACGTCCGCCGCGCCGGGCGAAGCCGCGCTGGGCGAAGCCGCGCCGGAAAACGCCGCCGCGCCGGGTGCCTCTGCGCCGGGCGAGTCAACCCGGGGCGAGTCAGCCACCCTGGGCGATTCAACCACGCCGGCCGGCTCAACCCCGGGAGCCGACATCGTCATCGAGATCGCGCCCGAGTGGCATCGCAAGACCTTCGCCCACGCGTCGCTCGGCCTGGCGCCCGAACTCGAGGCCGCCCCCGATCCGGCCACCGAAAACCCGCAAGCTGCCGATCGGCCGGCCGACCCCCGCCCCGACACCGAACCGGTCGCTCTCAGCGACGCTCCCCGGGCACAGTCGGCATCGTCCTCCGGCACATCCACCGAGTCGGCCGCGGATTGACTATGATCACGCCGACAGCGCTTTGTCACCTGCCCCCGGAGGCCGCAGCGAAAAACATGGTCCGAAACGCCACCATCCACGACGTCCCCCTGATCCAGGAGATCATCAACTCCCACGCCGAGCATGGGAAGATGCTCTTCAAGAACTTCGCCCAGCTCTATGAAGACCTGCGCGATTTCGCGGTCTTCGAGCATGACGGCCGCGTCGTCGGCTGTGTGGCCTTGACGATCATCTGGGCTGACCTGGCCGAGGTCCGCTCGCTCGCGGTCGACTCCGATCACATCGGCAAGGGGATCGGCCGACAGCTCATTGCGTGGTGCTTCGACGAAGCCCGGCGACTGGGCATCCGAAAGCTCTTTGCGCTCACCTACGAGCAGCGGTTCTTCGAAAAGCTCGGCTTCGCGGTCGTGCCCAAGGAGACGCTCCCGCTCAAGGTCTGGACCGACTGCGTCCGATGCCCCAAGCGCGACGGCTGCGACGAGATCGCCGTGCTCTCGGTGCTGAGCGATGTCCCCGAAGTCACCGCCCCGCGCGCCATCCCCACCCCTCGCGGCGTGTCGATCCCCGTCCTCGAGTCGGTCGTCGAAGACGATTGACCGCCGGCACCGAGGCGACCACTCACCCACCATCAGGCCGCCCACCACCCGGCCGCCCACCATCCGACCGCCCGCGCCACGTGCCCGTGTGCACAGTGCCAATGCGGCCGACGCCGCTGCACCCAGCGCCCGTGCGCCCAGCACGCGCGCACCCAGCGCCCGCGCACCAACCCCTCGCCCACCGCGGCATCAGGTGATCCACCGCTTCTCGTCAATGCTTGCCGCGGTAGTGTCCGCGCTCACACCCGATGACGAAGCGCTCGACGTGGCTCTTGAGGTCTTCCCACTTCTGTCGGATTTCGTCGGCCTCGGCCGCGTCGATGCCGGCCGACTCGTAGCTGTCGGTGATGTGGTCCAGCAGGTCGCTGAAGTTTCGCACCATCTTCCGCGACTCGCTGAACATGTTTCGATCCAGCCCCTGCTCATGCATCGGGTCGGGGTTGGAGACATAAAAGCCCCCCGCTTCGTTGCACAGCCAGCGGATCAGGCGGATGTCCTTGGTGATCATGTACATCTCGCGGACGCGGTCGAGCGGGTTCTTGGCGCCCGATTGATCCGGATCGTCATCCGACGGCGCAGGCTCGCACCACTTGTAGACCAGCGCCGCCGACAACTTCAGCGCCGCCGCCACAGCCTTGACCCCCGGCTCTTCGACCGAATTGCGGATGATCTCATGCGATTTCATGCCGCCGATTGTACTGATGACGCGCCCTGTCGCACGCGCCGCGCACACTCCCCCGACCGCACCCCCGCCGCCGACCTCGCCACCGACCAGCCACCGACCAGCCACCGACCAGCCGCCGACCAGCCGCCGACCCCGCCCGGCCAGATCGCCCGCCCTGATCTAACCCAACGGATCGGCCCCCGATCATGCGTAACCCCCTCGCCGACCTCGCCGCGCTCAGCGCGTCGAAAGCCTGCAGCGCTTCGGTGAGCGCTCCGTCGTTGACCTTCGCGGTCACCCGATCGCCGCAGCGCGACATGACGGAGATCGAGTAAGCTGGCGGCCGACGTGGCTCAGACCAAACAACAGATTCAAGCGATTCTCGACGCCGCCCACACCTCGCCGCGGCACCGGTTCGGCCAGAACTTCATGATCGACCAGAACCTCGTCCGCCTCATCGCCACCAGCGGGCTGGTCGCCCCGGGCGATTGGGTGCTCGAGGTCGGCCCCGGCACGGGCACGCTCACCGACGAACTGCTGACCCTCGTCGATCCGTCGGCGGGCGGGCGCGTCGTCGCCGTCGAGATCGATCGCGACCTCGGCCCCGCCCTGGCAGAGCGCCTCGCCGACCGCCCTGCCTTCACGCTCGTCCAGGGCGACGCCCTGGCCGGCAAACACAAGCTGGCCCCGCCGATCGAGGCGATGCTCGCCGACGCGGCGTCCGCCGACGGCGCGCCGCGATCCGTCAGGCTGGTCGCCAACCTGCCTTACAACATCGCCTCGCCGCTGATCATCGAGCTGCTCATCGCCGGCGCGGCGTCTCTGACGTTCACCGTTCAGAAGGAGGTCGCCGACCGCCTTCGCGCTGCCCCCGACACCAACGACTTCGGCCCGCTGACGGTGATGGCCCAGATGCTCGCGCGGGTCGAGGTGTTGCGCACGTTGCCGCCGCAGGCGTTCTGGCCGGCGCCCAAGATCGATTCGTCGCTCGTTCGCATGTCCCGCGACAACCGCCTGGGCCCCCGCGCCGCCGCCTTCTCCCGCTTTGTGACCAGGCTGTTTTCCGCCCGCAGAAAGACGCTGCGCAACGGATTGTCGCGCATCATCGACGACGCCGACGCGGCACTCGCCCGGGCCGAGATCGACCCCGCCGCGCGAGTCGAAACGCTCAGCCCGACACGCATCTATACGCTGTTTGAGACAGCCGGCGCCCCCGACGTCAGCGACGATTGATTCGCGTAAGCCGGATCGCCCGCCGCCTGAGCACCCTTCCCCGGCCCCCCGGCCGCGGCTCCGCGCGACCGGCCGTCATGCCGTGCATCCGCCCCATCCTCGGGCTTCCACTGCCGCACCGTTCGCGTGAGAACCACCCCGCCCAGCAACAGCACCGCCGACTCCGTCACGTAAAACAGCCTCGAGTAGCCGTGAAGCCGCTTAAACGACGCCGACTGCACCTGCCCGCTCGTGCGAAGCTGTTCCATCGGGCGCGTGATCACCGTCGAGTTGACCACCGCGATGATCGTCGCCACCGCCAGCAACCCGAACGCCGCGACGAGCCTCGACCGCCGCTCGACCAGGTACCATGTCATCACGCCGATCAGCGTCGCCGCGGCGAGGAAAATCTGGTAGACCTCGAACGCGCCAAACAGCATCGGCGCCGCCGACATCGCCACCCCCCGGTCGGCCTTGAAGAGCACCTGCACAAACACGAACAAGGCCATGATCCCGCCGAACCACATCGCCCAGGCGATGAGGGTCAAGGTCGAAGGCAAACGCATAACATCAATCTCCCAAAGGCCGGGTGGGCCCGTGATGACACGCGGCGGTTGCCGCCCAACATTGTCTGGTTCACCCGCCGAGAGACGTGGTTTTCGCCCGGCCGGCGGGGTTCCGGACCAGTGCGAATATAGCACACCAGCAGAGACCGATGCCAGCGGCTTTTTCGCCGCAGCAGCCCGACGCAACCCTCGGCCCGCACAACCCTCAGCCCGCGCAACCCTCAGCCCGGGCGGCCGGCGGCGGCACGAGCTTGTCTGCCCGGCCGGCCCTGCCGTCACCCCTTGACCGCGCCGAGCTGGATGCCCTTGACCAGGTACTTCTGCAGAAGCACAAAGATCAGCACCATCGGCACAACCGACATCGTCACCGCCGCCATGAGCAGGTGCGTGCTCTGCCCGCGCGACGAATCGAAATACATCAGCCCGATCGGCAGCGTGTACAGCTCTTCCGTCCGCAGGATCACCAGCGGCCAGAAGAACGAGTTATACGTCCCCATAAACGTGAAGATGGTCAGCGTGATCAGCCCCGGGCGCGCCAGCGGCAGGATGATGTCCCAGAAGAGCGTCCACTTGCTCGCCCCATCGATCTCCGCCGCCTCGTCCAGGCTCGACGGGATCGACAGCATGAACTGCCGCAGCAGGAACGTGCCGAACGCCGAAAACGCCCCCGGAATGATCAGCCCCTGAAACGTGTCAACCCACCCCAGCGTGATCATGATCTGGTAGTTGGGGATCATCATCACCAGCCCCGGCAGCATCATCGTCGCCAGGTAGAGCAGAAACACCTTGTCCCTGCCCGGCCACTTGAGCCGCGAAAAGCTGAACGCCGCCATCGCGCTGGTCAACACCTGCAGAAAGGTCAGCCACGCCGAGACGAAGATCGAGTTCCAGTAAAATCGGACAAACTGCACGCCGCGCCGGTTGAGGTCGGGGTTGTCGTAGTCGCCCACGTCCACGTAGTTGTGCCACTGCAGCACCGACGGGCTCCAGCTCTGGCTGCTCACCTCCGCCAGCGGCTTGAGGCTCGTCAGCACCATCCAGACAAACGGCAGCACCAGCAGAAACGCCACCGTCGCCAGCGTCAGGTGCAGCAGCCCGGTCAACACGAACGACCGAATCTCCTCACCCGTCTTGCTCGGACGGTTGACCGGCGCGCCGCGCGGCGCAGGCCGCCCCGGGCCTTTGAACTCCATCGGATCGGGCGGCACACGGACCGGTGCGGTCGGCGTGACACGATCTTTGAGGTCAATCGTTGACATAGCGATTCCCAAACTTCCAGTTAAACAGCGTCACCGCCAGCACCATCAGAAAGAGCGTCCACGCCACCGCCGAGCTGAAGCCCAGCCGCCCGGTCTCAAACCCTTCGGCATAGATGAAGTACGCGATCGTCGTCGTCGAGCCGGCCGGACCGCCCTGCGTCAGCACCCGCGCCGTCTCAAAGCCGCCCTGCAAGCCGCCCATCACGCCCATGACGACCACGAAGAACGTCGTCGGCGCGAGCTGAGGCCACGTGACGTTCCAGAACTTCTGGAACCGCGACGCCCCGTCGATATCCGACGCCTCATACAGCTCCTGCGGCACGTTGGTCAGCGCCGCCAGGTAGAGCAGCATCGTGTTGCTTCCCACCGCGCCCCAGAACCCGATCAGGATGATCGCGGGCTTGGCAAACTCGTAGCTGTTGAGCCACTTGGGCGGCTCGATGATGCCGCTCGAACTGGTCAGCGGTGCGTACGGCAGGTAAAACCACGCCGCCGCCAGCCCCAGCACCAGAAACTGCACGACCATCAGGAACGCGCCGAGCATCAGCCCGTTGCCCGAACCCTCGCTCGCCCGGCAGGGCAGCTCGGCGCCGCGCGCCTTGACCAGCACCGCCTGCACGATGCCCGCCGCCGCCACCACCGCAGCCAGTGCCACCATCGCGGCATAGCCGCCGCCCTGCCTCGACTGAATCAGCTCGGCCAGCACCGCGCTCATGCGCCCGGTCTCCGCCGCCGTCCGCGGCGACCACCAGATCACCGCCACCGCCGCCGGAAGGATGATGAACATCGCCGGCACCACCGCCGCCGCCCAACCCAGTTCGCCGTCCGACCAGAGCCGCCGAAGGCGGTTGAGGCCGTAGATCGCGACAGCCGCGGTCAATGCCGCGCCCACCCACGCCCCGGCGTCAAACCACCAGACCGGCGACGCCTTGGTCACCCCGTCGAGCCACAGCAGCGGCCCGCTGAGCACAGCGTTGATCGGACCGGTCTCGGGGTTATACAGCTTCTTCCACAGCAGCAGCGTCGCCACGCCCGCGGTGAAGTGCGGCACGTAAAACAGCGTGCGATAGATCGTCGTCCCGCCCGCGGCGCCGCCCAGCAGGATCAGCGTCGCCAGCGACGCCAGCAGCATGACCATCGCCGTGCCGCTGAGCCCCGCGGCCGCCAGGATCGACGCGAAGCCCACCACCGCCGCGGTCGCTATGATGCTCACCCACACACGCCCGCTCGCGCCGCGGAGGTTTTTGCTCAGCATCATCGCCGCCAGCAGGCTCGCCGCGATGCCGAACGGCAGCCCGAGCATCATGTAAAGCGTGTTGAGCAGGTAGACCCAGAAAGCCCGGTCGGTCAGCAGGCGGATGAAGTTGTCGAGCCCGACAAACTTCACCGTCGTGTCGGGGTCACGCGCCATCGCGTAGGGGTTGTGCAGCGTCAGGTTCCAGTCGGTGAAGGCCATGATCAGGCTCAGCACCAGCGGAATCGTGGTAAACGCCAGAAACCCCAGCACGTTGGGCGAGATGAACGCCAGCCCCCATGCCAGTTGGCTGACCGTGCGGCTCGACCGCCCGGTCGATGCCTCCCCCGTCGACCCGCTTCGAACCCCGCGCCCGCTCGTCTGAGGCGTAAGCACACTCATTGGTCGACCTCCGCCCAGCCCTGGGCCACGTAATACCGCTTCCAGAACGGATCCTTGATCCACGACAGCGGCACCTTTTCACCCCGCGCCCGCTTCTCATCGATCTGCTTCTGCAGCGCCGTCAGCTTGTCGTAAAGCTCGCTGAGCCGCCGGCTTTCACGCGCCGTGCGGACGATCTCTTCATTGATCCGCCGCGCCGCCGTCGCCGCCGCCTCGGCCGCGGTCGCCCTGCCGTTCATGAAGAGATCGATTTCGCGGTTGTTGTAGCGGTCGAAGGTCGTCTGTTGGATGAACGGGCTGTAGCTCGTCGCGACGGCCAACTGCTCAGCCACCTCCGAAAACGGCTTGTGCAGCTCCCACTCCGTCTCCGGATAAATGCCCATGTCCGGGTTCTTCTCCGGCCGCTCGTATTCAGGCCCCCTCGTGTACTTTGGATTGGGCGGCAGCGAGTCGGCATCGCGCACGATCTGCATGTTGTAGTCTTCGCTCGCCAGGTAAGCCATGAACAGCACCGCCAGCTCCGTGTGCCTCGACCCGGCATACACCGACGCCGCGCGCGTCCCCATGTTGGTGTTGCGGAAGCCGCCGTGCGGGGCCTCGGTCACCGTCAACTGCATCGGCGGCCGGCCCTGCTGCGCCCGCGTGATGTTGAAGTTCCGATACTGAATCAGCAGGTATCGACCCGTCCAGTTGAGCGCATACTTGCCGTCGTTGAACATCTGCGGCGTCTGGCCGCCATAGCCGCTGTCGGTCGCAAACCCCGCCCGCTCGGCCGCGGTCGGCAGCAGGTGATCGACGTATGTCCACTTGTAATTCAGCTCCAGCGCCCGGATCGCCGCCGGGGAATCAAGCACGCATGCCGTCCCCGTTTCGTTGAGCTCGTTGCCCCCCAGGCTCCGGCGGATCACCGACAGCGGAATCTGATCGATGAAAAACACCCGCTGTCTCTCGCCCGGCGGATTGGCCGCCTTCACAAACTGCCTGCCGATCTCTTCAAACTCCTCGATCGTCCACTGGCGCGGCGGCAGCGGCACCCCGTAAGCCGCAAACGCCTCCTTGTTCACGATGTACATCGACGCGACCACGTTGCACGGAAACCCGTACTGCCGCGGCCCCTCGGGCTTTTCGATCGTCAGTTCCGGGACCAGCGTCTGATAGGTGGCGTCGGGGCCGAAACCGAGGCGCTGCGCGTCGTCGGTCAGATCGCGCAACAGCGCCATCGAATCAAACAAACGGATGCCGCCGCCCGACCACTGATCCTGCACATCCCCCCCGACGCCCGACACGCCCTGGATGATCTTCTTGCTCTGGTCCGTGTTGGCGGTGTCGAGCTTCATCTCGGCCGACGGGATGCGGATTGTCAGCGGAAACTCGATTCCCTCCGCCTCGCCGCTCTCGATCAGCCTCACCATGCGGTCGCGCCGCGCGGGGTCGTCGCCGCCGTAATCTTCGGCGACGATCGCCTGCAGCACCTTGCTCACCCGCTGGCGCAGGAACGCCCGCGCCTCGTCAGGAGTCTGAAACTGCTTCTCGACGAAGTGCCCGTTCTTGATCAACCACTTGTGAAAGAGCCTGATCTGCTCGATCCGGGCGGGGTTGGAGTCGGTGACCCAGTAAATCACCGGCACCTCGTTGCGTACATTGGGCAGGCTGAGGTAGGTCAGTCCGCTGGCCGTGAGCAAAGCCAGCAGACAGGCGAGGAAGACATACTTCATTCGAAACCGCTCCGCAGAAAGTGCAAGAAAGATGTCTGGCCCGAGCGTAGTGAATCCCGCGCCTGCCAACAAGATCGCGCAGCGCAACATCTCGCCGCACTGACCGCAATCTTCACCGATTGCGACACTTATGACGGCTGTTTAACACTCCGCGGCACAGCGCCCGCCACCCGACGACCCGCCGACCCCCATGCGCGGCGCCGCGCGACGCCGATGCGCAGCGCCCATCCGCAACGCCAACCCGCACGGCCCACCCGCACGGCCCATGCCCGACCTCCAATGCGGGATCCCCCATGCGCGATTCCCCACGCGTGGTGCCCGATGCCCGATCCCCCATGCGCGATCCCCCATGCGGACCGCCCTTGACCCGCGACCTCGCCCGCGGGCACACCGAGCTACCGCGGGCCCGAGCCGGCCGCCTCCCTCGATCAGGGGGCGGCTGCGGTGACTGACCGCGCAGCGCAGAGGGAGATGGCCGTCTGCGGGGTGACGATCGCTGGTGCGCGGGAGGACCGGCCGCAAACGCCGCGCTGCGCCTGAATGTGCTCGACGCGCAAATCAGTCGTCGAGCGTGCCGTAGGGCAGATGCGCCGGCATCGGCGCCGGACGCACATACGGCTCGCTCGGCGTAAGTGCCCTGCCTGCGATCGACGAATCGAGGAAGCCCTGCATCAGGTCAAGCACGGTGTACGCCTGCTCGAGGCTGCAGCGGTGCGGGCGGCCGGAGCGGATGGCGTAGGCCATGTCCGCAAGACCCACCGATCGCCCGTAGCCCTTCACGAACGAGTGCGGGACCTCCGTAAACTCGTCGGCGCCTTCGCCAAACCGGCACAGGAACACCGGGCCGTCGAAGCCGTTGGGATCCGGCACGCGGAGCGTTCCCTCGGTGCCGAAAATCTGGATCGGGTTGCGTCCGTTGTACTCGGCCGAACGGGTCGCGAACGACTGCACGATGGTTCCGACACAGCCGTTCTCGAATTCCATCTGCCCGGTGACATGGTCGGGCGTCTCGACGTTGATGACCTTGCCGAACTTGGGCCCGGGCTTGCCTTCCTTGTCCTTGTGGTTAATCGTGCGCTGCGGGCGGGTGATGCTCGCCATGCCCGAGATCCGCTTCACCGGGCCCAGGATGTACAGCAGCGCGGTGAGGTAATACGGGCCCATGTCGAACATGGGTCCGCCGCCGACTTCGTAGTAGAACTCGGGCGACTGGTGCCAGTGTTCGTGGCCGCGGCTCATCATGGCGGCCGTGAAGGCCACCGGCTTGCCGATCGCCCCGTCGTCGATGAGCTTGCGGGCGGTCTGGATGCCGGCGCCGAGGAACGTGTCGGGGGCACACCCGACTCGCAGGCCCTTGGCCTTTGCCGCGGCCAGCAGCTTGCGGCCTTCCTCACGGTTCACCGCCAGCGGCTTTTCGCTGTAGGTGTGCTTGCCGTTTTCGAGAGCCGCCAGCGCGACCGGCACGTGGGCCTTGGGGATCGTGAGATTCATCACGATCTCAATGCTCGGATCGCGGAGCAGCTCTTCGGTAGAGCAAACACGGGGAATTCCGTATTCCGCGGCCTTGGCTTTGGCACGCTCAAGGTCCAGATCGCTGGCCGCGACCACCTCGACCGCCGGGAAGTTCTTCGCCATACCGAGGTAGGCACCGCTGATCGCACCACAACCGACAACACCGATTCTGACCCGTTCTTTCATAAGCAGTTGACGCCGCCCGACGTTGTGTGACAGCGCGATGCCCCAACGGCATCGCGAAGCTGCGGGGGCGCAGCCTCCAGATGGGGCATATCCTAGCGGCAACCGAGGCCATGCAACCAGTGACAGGCCTAACCTGCGACATTTGTAATGGTCCATGCTTGTGCGACGATCTACACTGAAAGTGGCGGGTGAATCCTCGCCCGCCGAAAAAAAGGGAGGCCTCTATGAGGAAAGTCAGTGGTGGTGGCGGCCGGACCGTCCGAGGTGGACAGATCAACGGCAGCCCAAGTGATCGTGCCGGTGATCGCCCGGGCGACAAACCGCTACCCGCCGGCGATGAACGCTCGGCGTCCGCGCCGGCCATATCGACGCCGGGCAGATCGACGCCGGGCAAGTTGACGCCGCGCAAGGTGACGCCGGGCAGTCTCGTGCTGGCGGGCCTGGTGCTGGGCGGCGTGGTGGTCGGTGGCCTTGCGCTGCCGGCGCGAGCCGACATTGTGCACCTGAAGGACGGCGACCCCATCGAGGGCGAGGTCCGTCGGGCCGGCGAGGGGTGGGCGGTGGTCAGGCCTGACGGCACGACGCGCTATGTGCCCGACATGCTCGTCGAGCGGATTGAGCTGACGGGCAAGCATTCGGTTCTGGACGGGGCGGAGAGCCTTGCGTCGCTGCGTCGCTCGGTCGAGCAGGTGACGGCGCCGGCCGAAGCCGTGCGACGCTATGAGCGGTTTATCGCGCAGTTCGAGGGCAAGCCGGTCGCGGACGAGGCGGCGCAGGACCTGGAGGTGTGGCGTCGCCGCGCCGACGAGGGCGAAGTCAAGATCGCCGGCAAGTGGCTGACGCGGCAGGAAGCCCAGGCGCTGTCGTCGGAGAGCAACCTGCTGATCGCGCAGGCCGCCAGCCTGCTCAATCAAAACCAGTCCGACCAAGCGCGGCCACTGATCGACCAGGCGCTGGCGGTCAACCCATCGAACCCCGCGGCGCTCTACCTGGGCGGAACGATGGCTTACGGCATCGACAACGCGCCGGTCGCCCGGCAGAACTTCGAAGACGCGCTCAACGTCGTGCCGCGGCATGGGCCGACGCTCAACAACCTCGCGGTCGTGCTGTGGAGGCAGAATCAGCACGGGCAATCACTGGCGACCTTCGAGCGGGCGATGGAGGCCTGGCCCGAGCAGCGGCTGCTGCTGGATAACGTGGCCGAGACGCTCAACGAGCTTCCTGACACGATCAAGTCGTCGCCGGTGGCGAAGCGCGTGCAGCGGCTGTTTGAGCGACAGGACACGGCGCTGCAGGCGCAGCTTGCCAACCAGGGGATTTTCCGCTGGGGCGCCACCTGGGTGACGCGAGAAGAGTTGGCGGTGCTTCAGCAGAAGGAAAAGGAAGTGCAGGTTCAGCTCGACAAGCTCGCGGGGCAGTTTGACGAGAGCCGCCAGCGGGTCAGCCAGATCGACAACGAGATCGCCGACACGACCCGGGAGATGCGTCGCCTCGAGGCCCGATCGTACGGGGTCGACACGTTCGGCCAGCCCGTGCGTGTCTTGTTGCCCAGCGTCTACCAGGAGCTGCAGCGAGACCTCGACCAGCTCCAGCGTCAGAAAGAAGCCGAGGTGCGCACGCTCGACAGCCTGCGCCAGCAGGCGAAGGACATCCAGCAGCGGATCCCGACGCCGCGTTACTCGGGGCAGCGACAACTCGCCGGGCCGGAGCTCGCGCCGGTCGAGGTGATGGCGGCCGGTTGATGTGACCTGTCGCAACGAATGGTTCGCCGAAGGAAGACCGGACACCGCCCGGTCTTTCTTTTTTTGTTCGAGCCGGCGTCGCCGCGCCACGTTTGGCAGAGTCGACATATTGACGCTGCTGCCCAGCGTAACACGCTGCGCGGGTCGGTACGCGGTCGCAGCATGGTCGCAGTACGGCCGCATTACGTGGGTCTGCCGCCCGCTGAGGTGGGATGAGCTGCCGGTGCGCGCTGGGCTGCCGATCGGTGTTGTCGCCATGTTGCCGTAACTTCCGCCCCGGCGGCCGGGCTCGGTATAATCGGCGCTACGCCGCTGTGGACTGTCTGTAGATACGCTGACGGTCCACGGCTCAAGGATGATACGCGGTCTGACGTCGATGGTATGACAGTGGTTCTGCGTCACGCGTTTGCGCAGGGAAGGGCAACGATGAGTCAGCTGATGGAGTCGCTCGGCGGCGCGTTCGACCGCCTCCCCCCACACTCGATCGAGGCTGAGCAGTGCCTGCTCGCGTCGATGATGCTCGACAAGGAGTTGATCGGGCAGGTTGTTTCGCTGGTCAACCGCGACGCGTTTTACTCGGCAGACCACCAGATCATCTATGAGTGCCTGGTCAAGCTCTATGAGCAGAACCGGCCGATCGATGCGGTGATCGTCCGTGAAGAGCTGCTCAAGCGGCAGGTTCTCGACGAGATCGGGGGCACTGCCTACCTCGGCCAGATCCTCTCGTCGGTGCCGTCGGCGGCGCACGGGGCGCATTACGGCTCGATCGTCCGCGAGAAGGCGCTGCTGCGCCAGCTCATCGGCGCCAGCAACGATATCCTTCGCGATGCCTACTCGCCCCACGAGCAGGCCGAGCTGGTGCTCGACAGGGCCGAGAAGCGCATCTTCGACATCGCGGAGAAGAAGATCGGCAGCGCGATTGTTCCGATGGAGGATGTGCTGCACGAAGTGTTCGAGATGATCGAAAACCGCGGCCAGCGCGGGCTCGAGACGGGTTTCTTCGAGCTCGACGACATGCTCAACGGCCTTCAGAGCGGCGAGATGATCATCGTGGCGGCCCGGCCGTCGATGGGCAAGACCGCCTTCGCGATGAACATCGTCGAACACATCGCGGCCGACTCGCGGCTGTCGTGCGCCGTGTTCAGCCTCGAAATGAGCAAGCAGCAGCTCGCCCAGCGCATGCTCTGCTCGCGCGGGCAGATCGACTCGCACAAGCTCCGCAAGGGCATGCTCCAGGCGCACGAGTATGCGCACCTGGCCAACGTCGTGGGCGAGCTGGCCAAGGCGCAGATCTGGGTCGACGACACCCCCGGCCTCACCCCGCTCGAGCTGCGCGCCAAGGCTCGGCGGCTCAAGCTGCAACACGACATCAAGCTGATCATGATCGACTACATGCAGCTGATGGATAACCCCGGCCCCGAGAGCCGCCAGCAGCAGATCAGCGAGATCTCCCGCGGCATCAAGGCGGTGGCCCGCGAGCTGAAGATTCCGGTCATCGCGCTCTCGCAGCTCAACCGTGCGTCGGAAGGCCGCGACGGACACCGCCCGCGCATGAGCGACCTGCGCGAATCGGGCTCGATCGAGCAGGACGCCGACGTGATCATGCTGCTGCATCGCGAGGACTATTACCGGATGGCCGAGCCCGATTTTCAGCCCGACAACATCGCCGAGGTCATCATCGCCAAGCAGCGCAACGGGCCGACCGGAACGGTGAAGCTGACGTTCCTCAACAAGTCAACGCGGTTCGTGAACCTGGCTCAGGGAGTGGATCCGTTTTGAGCTTGATCGTTTCGGAGCTGAGGGAAGAGGGATTCACCACGGAGGCACGGAGCGGGGGGATTTTGGGGAGACGCGAGAGGGTGGGGAGAGGGAGGTTGAGGGGTCTTCGCGGGCGGGACGCCCGCGCTACGTGGGGGGATGCGGGTCATGATTAAGGCGAAAGACGGGAAGGACGGGATCGCGCGGGGGTCGCAACGGGACGTGCGGCGAGGGGATGGGCCGCGGGAAAGGGACGTCCGGACTAGCGGGAGAAACCGACCTCGGTGTGACCAGCGCGGGGGCGGCCGGGAGTCGGCTTACTGGGCGCCTTTGGCGGCGCGGAGCTCTTTGATGCGCGTCTGGACGTCGCGGTATCGGAAGTCCCACTGGGCAAGCTGGCTGTAGAGCTTGATCGCTTCGTCGCCCAGGCCTTTTTGCTGGAGCGTGCGGGCACGCCAGTAGTACATTTCCTTCGAGCGTTCGTCGCCTTTGGCGGGGTAGTCGGCGATGGCCGTGCCCAGGGTGTCGTCGGCTTCGTCGAAGAAGCCGGCTTCGAAGAACGCCCTGCCGAGGTAGATCGCGGCCGGCCCGCGATACTTCGGGTCCTGCCGCGCGGTCTGCAGCACGGGGATCGCGTCGTCATACCTGCCCAGCGTGAACAGCCGCAGGCCCATCTCGTACTTCCATCGCGATTCGGTCGGGTAATTCTCCGCCCACAGCGTGAACTCTTCGAGCTCAAACTTGATGCGGTCGGCGTGGAATTCCTTGTACTCGGCCACCAGCTCGGCGTTCTGCGGATCTTTGGAGACCGCCTCGCGCTTCGAGCGTTCCATGCGCGACATCTGGCGCATCTGGATGTCGCCGATCCGCATGCGATAGCGGAACTGCTGAGATTTCTTGTACCACTCTTCGAGCAGTTCGAGCGCGCGGTTCTCGTGCTCGGTCTGCTCCGTCTTCACCAGCGCGTCGACCAGCTTGGTCAGCTTCGACGGGTCGTTGGTATCGGAGCGATATTCCTCCTCGGCCGCCGCGACCACGCGGGTCATCGCGTCGACGGTGCGGATGTCTTTATCAAGGTCGAGCAGCTTCTGCTGCGAGTCCATGTCCTTGATCGAGTCGCGGAACGACTTGCCCGTGGTGTAGTTGCCCTGATCCATGGTGTGCTGGGCGCCCAGGTTTTTGAGCTCACCCTGCAGTTCCATGTCGTCGGGCCGGAGCATCGCGGCGTATTGGCACGCATCGGTCGCGAGCTTCCACTGGCGGAGTTCCTTGTAGATGTCTTTGAGCGTGATGAACTTGTTGAAGTCGGGAGCCGGCTTGATCGAGTCGGCATTGGCCTTCTGGAGGATCGGCCCGATCCACATCACGGTGTCGTAGAGTCCGGCGCGAAACGCGTTCTGCAGCACGCCCACCATGTTGTCGCAGTTGCCCGGGTCATAGGCCAGGAGCTTTTCCGCGGCCAGCATGTTGGTCTTGTCGTCCTTGCTGGGCCGCTTGAACTTCATCTTCTCCATGAAGCCCAGGTCTTTTCCGCCCGATGCCTTGCGGCGGAGCGACACATCACGCAGCGCCTGATGAGCCTCGACCGCATCCGGGTCGAGGTTGAGGCCCTGGAGAAACATCTCGATCGCGTAGTCGTAGTTGCCCGTATCGGCCACGGTCTTTGCGCGGTCGAAAAACGCCTTGGCCTTTCGCTGGTCTTCCTCGGAGATCTGCTTATATCCCTCAAGCACGTCGGCCACGGCGATATCCTGTCTTCAAGAGAGTTGAGTCCATGGCGGGCCCGACCCGTTTCCACCGGCAGGCAACAACGGCCGGCTGCGGCGGCGACAAGCCTGATTCCCTGGCATTTCAGATGCGTACCAAACTGTACGCACATCGCCTAAGCTGTCAACAAAACCCAACGCCGCTTACACTTAGGAACCCGGCGTTGTCGCCGCGTCAGCGCCCCGTGTGGGCGGCGCAGGCGACCCGCAAAACCGGCCTCGCAGTAGCCTGCGCCGATGGGCCCCGCCGGCCGAGCAGCAGACACATCGACGCAATAAGGACCGTCAACTCGAAAGCGCCGCACCGTGAACATTCCCGAACCCGCCAGCCTCAAGGTCATTCACTACCCCGACCCCCGTCTCCGGAGCATCGCCAAGCCCGTCACCGAGTTTACGCCGGCGCTGCGGGCGCTGGCCGAGCGCATGATCGAACTGATGGGCACCGAGAAAGGCGTCGGGCTTGCCGCGCCGCAGGTGGGCGTGGGCCTGCGCGTGTTTGTCGCCAACGCCACCGGCGAGCCGCAGGACACGCGCGTCTACATCAACCCTGAGCTCACCGACGCACAAGGCAGCGAACAAGACGAGGAAGGCTGCCTGAGCCTGCCGGGCATTCGGGGGCAGATCTGGCGCGAGAAGAAGGCCCGCATCAGGGCGGCCGATCTCGACGGCAAAGTGTTCGAAGAAGAGGCATCGGGATTTCTCGCGCGTATCTGGCAGCACGAGATCGATCACCTCAACGGCATGATGATCATCGACCGCATGGGGCCGGCGTCGAAGCTCGCCGTCCGCCGAAAGCTCCGTGAGCTTGAGGCCAAGGTGGCGAAGTGAATCAACAGAAAGACCTCTCCGCCGTGACTCGCCCCTGAGGACGCCCACGCGCCCGCAGCCAGACAGGCAGTCGCGTGTGGACCACCGCCCGTCTGGCTGGCGTGCTTCGTCGGATGGGCGCCACGCTCGGTCGAAGCGACCCGGTCGAATCCGCTCGGCCGAATCCCCCAGTAGTCGAATCCGTCCTGTCGAATCCGCTGGCTCTGCCGAATGCGTCCAAGTCGAATCCGCTCGGCGCAATCGGCCTGGCGGGCTCAGGCGTTTTTGCTCCGGGCGCGCTCGTAGCCGTGACGAGCCACGTCTTTGACTTTGTCCCACGTGGCTCCGTCGGCGTCGCCTCGGTGGCGGCTTTCCCAGTCGCTGCGGGCCTCTGACTCGGCGGTGTTCCAGTCACGTCCGCGGAAGTCCTGCGAATGGGCAAGCTGTCGGCCCAGGTCGTAGGCCGGGCGGCACTGCTCGGCGGTCATGCCGCTGGCGGCAAACCGATTCTCGTATTCCTGGTCGAAGTCGTCGATTTCGACCTCACCGGCCGCCTCGATCCGCTCCACTTCCACATCGCTCCGGCGGACGGTGTCGTGCACCTGCTCGGTTCGCTCGCGCACATCTTTGCTCACCACGACCTCTTCGGTCACGCGGGCCTGCTTGCTCACAACCGGCTGCTCGCGTGTCTCGGTGACCTCGATCGTCTGGTCGCGAAACGCCTCGCTCGGCACACCCGTGCCGGCGGAGCGATCGACCGGCCGACGCTCGACGCTGACCTGCTCTTCGCGGAGCGTCACGTCTTGATCGACCGGCACTTCTTCGGTGTGGCGATACACGCGGACGCCGCCGGTCGCGACACGACGCTTGCCGATCCGCACGTCTTCCTCGACCACCGGCATCGTCTGTTCGGTGCTGTCAGCCGAGCCGACGACGGCCGGCTCCGACGAATCCGACGGGCGTAACGTCTCGATCCGCTGCGCATCCTGCTCATCGACAACCATGTCGGGCGACTGGCTGCCGGCCTGCATGGGTTCTGAGGTGCGATCCGTCTGCGAACGCTCGCCATAGCGCTCATCGACATTGACCACGTTGTGACGGTGCATGATGTCGGCCGCGAGGTCGGCGCGTTCGGGCGTGGTGATGACCGTGACGAGGGTGCCGCCTTCGCGGACGCCCTGCTCATACAATCGGGCTTCGTCTTCCGGGATCCCAACGAAACGGGCCGGTGCGGCTGCGGCGAG
>CAZBOE010000002.1:0-37032 GCA_964493365.1 uncultured Tepidisphaeraceae bacterium
GGTGAAGTTTTCGACGTCGCGCTGGATGATCCGCCCGCCGGGGCCGGTGCCGGTGACCTCGCGGAGGTCGATGCCCTTGTCTGCGGCGATGCGGCGGGCGAGGGGCGAGACGCGGAGGCGCTGGTCGCCTTCGTCGTGAGCGCCCTGTCCGTTGCCGCCCTGGTAGGCGCTGCTGCCGCGGGCGATTTCTCCGGCGCCGGGCTGCGGGTGAGACTGCTGCGAGGCGGGGGCTTGTTTCTCGGCGATCGCGGCGCCGACGGCGCCTTGGCCGACGGTGCCGGATTGGGCGATCTCGGCGGTGGCCGACGCCTTGGCGGGTGCGCCGGCGTTGGAGGCGGCGGACTTGGCTGAGGCGGGAGCCGATCCGCCGGCGGACTTGATGGCATCGACGCTCTCACCGGCCTTGGCGACAACGGCGAGCTTGCCGCCGACGGGGATCTTGTCGCCTTCCTTGACCAGGAGCTGGGCGATGGTGCCGGCTTCGAAGCTTTCCATCTCCATCACGGCCTTGTCGGTCTCGACATCGGCGATCTTTTCTCCCTCTTTGACCTTGTCGCCTTCCTTCTTGTGCCACTTGACGAGGGTGCCCTCGGTCATGGTGTCGGAGAGCTGGGGCATCGTGATGTCGGCGGGCATGGGGCGATCCTCGGGAGGAGAGTGGCGGATGGCTGGCAGAGACGGGCGTCGGGTCGGCGGTGGTCAGCCGGCCGTGGCCGGGCGGTCAGTGGGCACTACAGATAGCAGACTTCCTTGACGGCAGCGATGACCTTGTCGACGGTGGGCATCATTGCTTCTTCCATGTAGTGGTTGAAGGGGACGGGGATTTCGTCGCTGTGGACTCGGCCGATGGGGGCGTCGAGGTAATCGAAGACGGGCTTGTAGATTTTTTCCATGATGGCGGCGCCCATGCCGCAGTAGCCGTAGTCTTCGTCGACGACGACGCAGCGGTTGGTCTTCTTGACCGACTCGATCAGCGTTGCGGTGTCGAGGGGGCGGAGGGTGCGGAGGTCGATGAGTTCGACATCGACGCCGTGTTCTTCGACGAGCTTCCTGGCGGCCGGGCGGGCGAAGCGGGCCATCGACTTGCCGTAGCTGATGACGGTGACCTGTGAGCCTTCGCGTTCGACGTGGGCCTTGCCGATGGGCAGGGTGTAGTCGTCTTCGGGGACGTCGCCGCGGTCGTTGAGGAGGATTTCGCTTTCGAGGAAGACGACCGGGTCGTCGCAGCGGATCGAGGTCTTGAGCAGGCCCTTGGCGTCATAGGGTGTGCTGGGGGCGACGACGATGAGGCCGGGGATGCGGGCGTAGATGGTTTCGACGCGGTGGGAGTGCGTGGCGGCGAGCTGGTGGGCGATGCCGTTTCCGCCGCGGAAGACGATGGGGCATTTGAACTGCCCGCCGGACATGTAGCGGATGTTGGCGGCGTTGTTGACGATCTGGTCGAGGCAGACCAGCGTGAACGACCAGCTCATGAACTCGATGATCGGCCGGAGCCCGACGGTGGCGGCGCCGATGCCCAGGCCCGAGAAGCCGGCTTCGCTGATGGGCGTATCGATGATCCGGCGGGGGCCGAACTTTTCGAGCATGCCCTCGGAGACCTTGTAGGCGCCGTTGTACTGCGCGACTTCTTCGCCCATGAGGAA
Organism: uncultured Tepidisphaeraceae bacterium; assembly: GCA_964493365.1. GTDB lineage: Bacteria > Planctomycetota > Phycisphaerae > Tepidisphaerales > Tepidisphaeraceae > CAZBOE01. The sequence goes on from CAZBOE010000002.1 coordinate 1,644, forward strand.
GATGTTTTCGTCGCGTTCCATTTCCTCGGTCATGGCGGCGCGAAGGGCTTGGCGGAATTGGATTTCTGGCATGGCTGTGGCTGCTGTTGGAGCCGCCGACGGGGATTCCCGCCGGCCGGGCGGACAAGGGCGCTGGACACAGGGCGAGCGACGCTGACGGGAGCGAGCCCGCCCGCGGCGTGCCCGGCTATTTCTGGAGCGGATACTTCTCGGCAAGGATGTCGTCGAAGCGATCCTCGAGCGGCGGGTGCGGATCGGCGTCGGCCTGGGTGATGGCGTCGTTGACCTCGGCGGAGATCTCTTCTTCCATCTTCTCGATGGCGTCCTGGGTGAGGATGCCGCGCTCGCGGAGGCGGACTTCGTAGAGGCTGATGGGGTCGCGCTCTTTGGCCTTGGAGAGTTCGTCCTTGGTGCGGTACTTCATGGCGTCGGACATGGAGTGGCCGCGGAAGCGGTAGGTGTTGGCGACGATGTAGCTGGGGCCTTCGCCTGCGCGGGCGCGTTTGACGGCTTTTCCGAACTCGGCGATGACGGTGTCGAGGTCGTTGCCGTCGACGTTGTAGTGCGGCATGTCATAGCCGCTGCCGCGTTCGGCCAGATCGCGCTCGGCGCTGTGGCGTTCGACCTGCGTGCCCATCGCGACGCCGTTGTTCTCGACGATGAAGAGACAGGGGACCTTGTGGAGGCTGGCGAGGTTGAGGGCTTCGTTGTGGGTGCCCTGGTTGATGGCACCGTCGCCGAAGAGGGTGAAGGTGACGCCGCCGGTCTTCTTGTACATCTGGGCGAAGGCGAAGCCCAGGCCCAGGGGGATGTGGCCGCCGACGATGCCGTGCCCGCCCATGTTGCCGGCCTGGGCGTCGAAGAAGTGCATCGAGCCGCCCTTGCCCTTGGAGCAGCCGGTGGCTTTTCCGAAGAGCTCGGCAATGGCGGCGCGGCAGCTCATGCCCAAGGCGAGGCTGTGGCCGTGGCAGCGGTAGCCGTTGATGAGATAGTCTTTGCCCTTTTCGAAGAGGGCCATGATGCCGACGGCGATGGCTTCCTGACCGGAGTAGAGGTGGCAGAAGCCGCCGATCTTCTGGCCGGGCTTGGTGTATTCCTGGAAGGTGCGTTCTTCGAAGCGTCGGATGAGCATCATCATCCGGAGCATTTCGATTTGCCGTGCCGGGTCGGCGAGGCCTTTTGCGGGTGTTCCTGAGACGCCGTTGGGTGCGGGCGACACGGATCCGCTCGAGGCCTGGGCCGGGGCGACGCCGTTGGGCGAGCGTACGGCGGGACGTTTTTCGACTTCGTTGGCGACTACCATCTTTTTGCAAGCTCCAAGCGGGTCTGCCGGATGACGAGGCGACTGGGTTGGTCACAACGCGGTGCTGGTGCAGCGGCAATCAACGCGCCACGCCCGGCGGTCTGCCGGGTTTGCGCCGCGATCCACGAGTCTAGCGGTTTGCGCCGGTGTCGCAATGGCGAACCGGGTTGCCCGCAAGACGCTCTGCCGCCTCATCTTAGCCGCGCATTTGGCACGACGTCGGCGGGCGCTTGGGAAATGGCCCAAACGTGCAAGAGCCCGTGAGAAAGGGAGTTAGCCATGCCGTGGGCCCGGATCAGGCTGCGCGGCGGTCGGTCGGGCCGGCGAAACGGGCGGTCGGGAGCGACTCGGCAGAGGGCTGATCCCAGATCGGCGCGGGCTGATGGGTGTGTGTTGAGGGGTCGGTGGAGGACGGTGTGGCGAGCGATGCGGCGATCGACGGTGTGGCGATCGCGCTGGTCGAGAAGAGCGAGGCGGCGGGGGTTGCGCGGATTCGGCGGGTCTGGCGGATGAGCGAGTCGCCGAGCAGCGTGGCCGGGAGGGTGTTGTCGACGGGCTGTGACGCGACGGCGCTGGCGGTGGGACTGAGATCGCTGACGCCCCAGCGGTTGGCGGCGCGGACGCGGTATTGGTATTCGCGTGCGTCGGAGAGCCCGGTGATGACGACGGCGGAGACGTCGGTGCGGGTGGTGGCCAGACGCTTCCAGCGGACGCCGTCGATGGATCGTTCGATGACGTAGGCGGATTCGCCGTCGACGTTGGTCCATTCGAGGTGGAGGACGCCTGCAGAAAGCGGCGTGGCTACCAGCGTCGCGGGGGCGGCCGGGGCGGTCATGAAACCGACGGCGTTTCCGGCGACGGCTTCGCCGCCGCTGTTGAAGGCGATGACGCGATAGAAGTAGGCATGACCGGCGGAGAGGTCGGTGTCGATGAAGCCGGTGGAGCCGGGGCCCTGGCTGGCGACGGGCTCGTAGGTGATGCCGTCGGAGGAGCGTTCGACGCGGTAGCCGAGTTCGCCGGCGACGTCGCGCCAGATGAGGGTGGCGGTGTTGGCGGTGACGCCGCGGAGGCGGACGGTGGTGACGTCGGCGGGCGGGGTCGTGACGGTGGCGACGTCGCTGGGCAGCGAGCGGGTGTATTTGTTGAACGCGAAGACGCGGTATTGGTAGGTCACGCCGCGCGAGAGGCGGCTGTGGGTGAACTCGGTGACGCCGGCGCCGAGGCGCGCGGCGTCGCGCCAGCGCCGGCCGCCGTCGACGGAGACCTGGATGATGAAGCCGCGCTCGTTGTCGGAGGCGTCGGTCCAGTTGAGGCGGGCCTGGTTGGGCGAAAGGGCCGAGACGGTCAGATCGCGGGGTGTCGCGACGGCGAGTTGGGGGACGGGACGGGCCTCGACGGTGTTGCCGGGGCTCGACTCGCCGGAGACGCCCAGCGTGATGACGCGGAAGTAGTAGCTGGTGTCGAGCGAGAGACCCGAGGCGATGGCGGTGAACGTGCGGTTGTCGTAGGTGCCGACGGCGGCCCAGGTGGCGTTGTCGGTGGAGATCTCGAGGCGGTAGCCGGTGGCGCCGCTGACGCCGACCCAGAAAAGCTCGGCGGAATCGACGGTGACGGCCTCGCCCGTGAGGGCGACGGGCGCGGGGATGGTCGTGACGGCGAGGGCGGCCGAGGGCGAAGCCGAGCCGGCGGCGCTCATGGCGGTGACGCGGACGGAATAGGCGACGCCGGCGCTAAGGCCGGTGAGGTCGAAGCGGTCGACCGATCCGCCGACGATGGCGGCTTCGGTCCAGGGGAGGCCGCGGGTGGCGTACTCGATGCGGTAGGCGGTGGCGCCGGGGGCAAGATCCCATCCGAGCGAGACCGAGGAGGCGGAGACGCCGGTGCGGCGGAGGCCGGTCGCGTCGGGCGGGGGCGTGACGACCACGGACGCGCCGGAGAACTCGGAGACGTTGTACTGGTTGAAGGCCTGCACGCGGTAGGCGTAGGTGGTGTTGCGCGCGACGGTGGTGTCGGTGAAGGTGGTGACGTTGGCGCGGAGCGACCCGAGTTCGCGCCAGGTGAGCCCGCCGTCGCTGGTGCGCTGGATGCGGAAGCCGCTTTCGTTGCCCGAGGCGTCGGCCCAGTTGATCACGACACTCGATGGGCCCGAGACCGAGGCGACGACGTTGCCCGGCTGACTCACGGCGAGCAAAGGGCTGGGCGTGGCGAAGGCGGTGGTGCTGGCCAGGCCGTCGCCCGACGCGTTGTAGGCGGTGACGCGGTAGAAGTAGGTGGTGTCGCTGGTCAGCGCGGTGTCGGCATAGGTGAGCACGCCGGCGGCGGTCGTGGCGACGGTCTGCCAGGTGGAGCCGTCGGTGGAGCGCTGAAGGTGATAGCCGGTCTCACCGGCGACGTCGCTCCAGGCGAGGTTGACGCGGGTGGGTGAGACGGCGGTCGCGGTGAGCGAGGACGGGGCGGCCGGCAGCGTGGTGACCGACGCGGTGGCCGAGGGGGCGGAATCGCCACCGACGCCGACGGCGCGCACGCGGAACTGATAGCCCGCGCCGGCGGTCAGACTCGAGACGGTGACCGACGCGGTGGCGCCCACGCTCGATGCGTCGATCGTGGCGACCAGTGTGTATGCCGACGAACCGGCGGCGGCCCGCTCGATCTTGTATCCGCTGGCGCCGGCGACGGCGCCGAAGCCGACGATGACGCTGCTGGCGGAGGCGGGCGAAGCGGTCACGGCGGCAGGGGCGGCGATCTGCGTGGCGCTCGACGCCGTCGAGGCGGATGACGCGCCGCCGACGCCCTGGGCGACGATGCGGAAGACGTATGCGGTGTTTTCGGAGAGGTTGTTGACGAGGAAGGAGGTGACGGTGCCGCCGGTGAGGTTGGTGAGGGTGGTCCAGGAATCGCCCTGCTGCTGCTCGATGCGATAGCCGCTTGCGCCGGTGGCGGCGGCCCACGAGAGGCGGACGGCGGCTGTGCCTGTGGCGGCGGCGGCGCACGCCGCGGGGGCGTCGGGCACGGTGGGGGCGGCGGCGGACGTGGCGGCGGCGGAGTTGCCGGCGGCGCTGGTCGCGACGACGCGGTAAAAGTAGCGGGTCGCGGGGGAGACCGAGGCGTCTTCGTAGGACGTGACGCCGACGCCGGCGGTGGAGACCAGTGTCCACGAGGTGCCGTTCGTGGAACGCTCGATGCGGTATCCGGTTTCGCCTTCGACGTCGGCCCAGCTGATCGCGACGCGGCGCGAGGTGAGGCCCGAGGCGTTGACGGTCGAGGGCGCGTCGGGCGTGTAGGCGAAGGTGACCACGGCAGAGGCCTGTGACTCTTCGACCGATCCGACGGCGGTGACGCGGTATTGATAGCTCTGGCCGACCAGCGCGGTGGCGTCGGTGACCGAGGTGACGCCGGCCCCGGGCGTGGCGATGACCGACCAGTCGGACGATCCCGAGGCGGCGCGCTCGACGCGGAAGCCGGTCTCGTTCGAGGAGTTGTCGGCCCACGAGACGACCGGGCCCTCTGGCGAGCGGGCGAGCGACACCGCGCTGGGGGCGGCGACCGAGTCGGGGCTGGTGGAGACGACGGTGCCGGCGAGGGTGTAGGTGCCGACGTCGCCGTAGTTGCCCTTGCTGAGCACGGCGATGCGATAAGCGCCGGCGGAGAGGTTGAGGGTGAGGGTTTCGCCCAGCGAGGCGGTGTCGATGGTGGTGAGGGTGAGGCCGTCGGCGGTGGCGAGGCGGAGCGAGGCGTCGAGCATGCCGCCGAACTGGGCGGGGGCGACGCTGAAGCTGACGGTGCCGCTGCTGGTCGTGAAGGCGAACCAATCGATGTCGGACGCGGCGTTGATCAGGCCCGAGGCGGTGACGACGCCCGAGACGGGGGTGAGGGTGAAGGCCGATGAAAAGGTGTTGGCGTAGTCGTCGGCCTTGAAGCCGAATCCGTTGGTGCTTCGGGCGATGACGGCCATGTCGTCCTGGAGGGTGGTCGAGCTGACGGCGCTTTGGCCGTTGCTCCACAGGTCACGGGCGGAGTAATAGCTGTTGCCCATGATCGGGCCGGTGAGCGAGGTGCCGGCGCGGTATTCGGCGGTCTTGGTTGATCCGCTGTAGGTGCTCTGGTGTTGAAGGCCGAAGGCGTGTCCGGCTTCGTGGGCGGCGGCCGCGGCGACGTATTTGGCGTTGCCGTTGCCGAGGTTCTTGGGGAAGACGTGGACGGTCTGGGCGTTGGAGAACGAGGCGGTGAAGCCGTTGAGATAGCCGATGCCGCCGGGCCGGCCGGCCCATGCGCCGTCGCCGCCGATGAGGATGCGGACGGTCGTTCCGCGGGCGTAGCTGCCCGGGTCGACGGTGGTGACGTTGATGTTGAAGGGCGAATACATCTCGGCCACCCGGGCCCAGACCTGGTTGATGGCCGACAGTTCGGCGGCGCTGAAGGTGGAGGGGTCGTTGTCGGTGTCGTATGCGGGGGTGGCGGGGACGGAGTAGCTGCCCCAGGTCATGGCGCCCGCGCCGTTGAAGTCGAGGTAAATCTGCTTGGCCGCGCCGGGGAGGCTGTTGAGCTGGGGGAGGCTGGAGAGCGGGCTGCCGGCGGCGAGCGGGCCGGTGAAGGTGTCGAAGGCGTCGGAGCCGAGGGTGTCGCCGAGGTTGAGCAGGTCGACGTTGATGGCCGGGAATCGGCAGGCCCCGCCGCCGCAGCAGGCGCAGCCGCCGGTGGCGGAGTGCTGCTGGAAGACCAGTTCGGAGGCGTCGGACGAGCCGGTGAAAAGGCGGCGCTGTTCGAGCGATTCGAGGCGGAATTCGGCTGACGCGCGGGCGGTATCCATTGCGATGACTCCCATCCGGCCGACGGCGCAGCGCTTTTGGCGCGACGCCGCAACGGCCTGTCATCATCGTCCGTCACATACATTGCTTGACCGGGCTGATAAGAATCCGCGTGAAAACCGTGCTATCCGACGGACACCTGGACCGGCTGTGCGGCGGGAGTCGACGTTGGCGGCTGCAAGCGAGCGAGGGGATGTGCAGGCTGTGCCGGGTCTGACGCCTGTGCGAGGCGGCGTGGTCCCGCGGAGAGCGTGTGGGGCGCATGAGACGGGCAATGCAGAGCGAGGGCGGTGCAGCAGAGCGAGCCGCGGAGGGAGCGAGCCGAAGACGGCGGCGCGGGGGAGATCGCGTCACACGGTTGCGCGGTTGGAATTCGTCAGACGGTTGCGGGCGCGGCGACGACGATGCGCTCCTGGTGCATCTTCCACATGGCGTAGAGGGACGAGAAGCCGACGTAGAAGTATCCGCCCGCGAAGATCATGAGGAAGGGGACGCTGGCGAGGGCGAAGAGGTAGTAGAGGCTGATCCAGACGCAGCTTGCCATGTAGCAGCCGAAGGCGATCTCGACGATCGGGAGGGCGAGGCGCCGGAAGGTGAAGACGGGCTGGCGGCTCCAGCGGAGCTTGGCGTCGCCGGTGACGGCATACTTGGGGGTGCGGACGAACTCGCTGGTCTTGCCGCGGATGTGATCGACGATGGCTTCGATGACGGCCTTGGCGTTGTTGACGCAGATGCCGATGCCCAGGCCCATGAGCATGGGCATGTGGAGGAGGGTCTTCCAGCCGGCATGTCGGCCGAAAAGCTCGCGCTGGGCGAAGCAGAAGAACGTGCCGGTGGAGCAGGTGGCCAGCAGGAACAGGCTCGCGCAGAAGAGGTAGTGTTCGTAGCTCTGGTGCTTGAAGGGGGCGAGGAAGTTGAAGAACGCCGGATACATGCTGACGGTGAGCAGGATCATCAGCGGGTAGACGACGGTGTTGGTGAGGTGGAAGAAGGCCTCGGTTTTGATGTGGAGCGGGAGCTTGCTGCGCAGGATGCCCGGGAGCAGCTTGAGCGCGGTCTGGAAGGAGCCCTTTGTCCAGCGGTGGGCCTGCTGCTTGAAGGCGATCATCTCCGGGGGCAGCTCGGCGGGCACATAAAGCTGGGGGAGATAGACGAACTGCCAGCCCTTCATCTGAGCGCGGTAGGAGAGGTCGAGGTCTTCGGTGAGGGTGTCGTGCTGCCAGCCGCCTGCGTCGGCGATGGCGGCGCGGCGCCAGACGCCGGCTGTGCCGTTGAAGTGCATGAACCGCCCGGAGCGGTTGCGCGCGGTGTGCTCGATGACAAAGTGCCCGTCGAGGAAGATGGCCTGCGAGCGGGTGAGCAGCGAGGCCTCGCGGTTGAGGTGATCCCACCTGACCTGGACCATGCCGACCTTGTCGTCGGTAAAGTAGTGGACGACGTTCTGGAGGATGTCGCGCGGGGGGACGAAGTCGGCGTCGAAGATGGCGATGAAATCGCCGCGCGCCTGCTCGAGGCCGGCCTGGAGCGCGCCGGCCTTGAAGCCTTCGCGGTTGTCGCGGTGGATGTATTTGATCGGCCAGCCGCGGGCGGCCCATTTCTCGCAGGCCTGGCGGGCGATGTCGGCCGAGTGGTCGGTCGAGTCATCGAGCACCTGGATCTCGAGGCGGTCGAGGGGATAGTCGATGGCGCAGGTGGCGTCGATGATGCGCTGGGCGACGGTGTCCTCGTTGTACATCGGCAACTGGACGGTGACCCGGGGCAGCAGCGGGAAGGTGGACTTGGGCTGATAGGCCTTGGAGCGGTGCTTCACATAGAGGTAGACCAGCATGTAGCGGTGAAACCCGTACAGGGCTATCAGCGACAGCACTGTCAGATAAAACGCGACGAGCGCGACCTTCCCGATGTCTTCGAACATAGGCGTATCACGTTCCGCCGGACTGGCACCCGGCTTGGACTGCACGCGGGAGACGCATGACAGCCGATTCCCCGCCGCACCGCACTGGGCGATCGACGCATGTCAAAGGCTGACAGGCACGTGCGATGCGCCGGGACGGTGGCGGCAGTGTACTGGTGTTGCGCTGACAGGGTCAACGGTTAACCGACCGCCGGACGGACGGCGTCATCGAGGCGACAGTGCCGCGGCGGCGGGCGGGCGCCCGAGGCCGGTCAGCGACATGCTTCCGGAAAAGCAAGAACCCAACAGCGCCGTGGGCCGTTGGGTTCTGCCTTGGCTTGAAACGCCCTGCTGCGACCGAGTGCGAGGCTCAGCCCGCGGCGGCAGCGGTTTCGGTCTTGCGCGCCTTCTTGGCGAACTCGACCTTGCGGGTGTTGCGCTTGCGGCGGAGGCCGGCCGAGCGGCGCACCGACCCGGGCTGGGTGACGTTATCCTCGAGCAGGAGCTGGAGGATGACGATGTCGCCCGCGTCACCGATGCGGTAGTCGGCGGTCTTGATCACGCGGGTGTATCCGCCGACGCGGTCGGCAAACTTGGGCGCGATCTCGGAGAAGAGCTTCTGGACGACGGTCTGCCCGGTGAACTCCTGCGATTCGTCGGTGAGCCGGCGATCCTGAAGCAGTGCGATGACGCGGCGGCGCGCGGTCAGGGTGCCGGTCTTGGCGAGGGTGATCAGCTTTTCAGCCAGGGCCCGGACTTCCTTGGCCTTGGGATAGGTCGTTCGGACCTGTCCGTGCTCGAAGAGGCTCTGGATGAGGTTGCGGCGCATTGCCTTGCGGTGCTCGGTATCACGGCTGAGCTGTCGGCCGCGCATCATGTGTCTGCTCATGGCTCACGTCTCCAAAATCACCGCCGCGGGTGTGCGACGCGTGAGGGGATCAAGTACATCGGGACTCAGGCATTCTGTGCGTCGTCGGTGCCGGAGGCGAATCCGCCGACCGGCTCGCCCTGCTGCGCCTGAGGCTGAGCCTCGTCGGCGCCGGCGTCGTCCATCAGGTCGTCATCGTCTTCGTCGTCGTCAGGCATGACGAAGGCCTGGGGGACGGGGTTGGTCAGGTCCATGCCCAGCGAGAGGCCCAGGTCTGCGAGCTTGCGCTTGACCTCGCGGAGGCTGGTCTTGCCGAAGCTGCGGACCTTGAGCAGGTCGGCTTCGGTCTTCTGGACCAGATCGCGGACGGTGGCGATGCGCGCCGATTCGAGGCAGTTGTTGGCGCGAACGGACAGGTCGAGGTCCTGGATGCTCATGTTGAGCTTCTGCTGGAGGTCGGGGTCCATCATGGCCCGGCCGGACTCCTGCAGGCCCGCGATCGCCTCGTCGCTGGCGGTGTCTGAGCCGATTTCGAAATACTGCACGAACGGGTTGAGGTGCTTGCGGAGGATCTTGCTCGCCTCGACCAGCGCCATCTCGGGGGTGATGGTGCCGTTGGTCCAGATTTCGAGGATGAGGCGGTCGTAGTCGGTCTTCTGTCCGACGCGGGCGTCTTCGGTGGCATGGCGGACGCGCGTGACGGGCGAGTAGATCGAGTCGACGGCGATCAGGCCGATCTCCTGCTCCTCGGCGTCGCCGATGTTTTCGGCGGCGGTGACATAGCCGCGGCCCTTGGTGACGCGGAGCGTCATGTCGAAGGAGACGTCTTCGGTGAGTGTCGCGATGACGAGGTCTTTGTTGATGATCGTGACGCTGGGGTCGGTCTCGATCATGCCGGCGGTGACGGGGCCGGCCTTGCTGGCGACGAGGCGGAGCTCGCGGGGCTCGTCGCTCTCGGACTTCACGATCAGGCTCTTGATGTTGAGGATGATGTCGGTGACGTCTTCCATCACGCCCGGGAGGCTGGCGAACTCATGGGGAGCGCCGGCCAGGCGGATGTGGGTCACCGCTGCGCCTTCCAGAGACGACAGGAGGATACGCCGAAGGCTGTTGCCCACGGTGGTGCCGAAGCCGCGTTCGAAGGGCTCGGCGGTGAATTTTCCGTAAGTTTCACTCGACACCGCTTCGTCACGGACGACGCGAGCGGGCAGTTCCAATCCACGCCAGCGAATACGCATAGTCGTTGCTCCTGTTTCTCGGGTTTCCGATGCCGATCCTGAATTGCTGGAGGTTCCCGCCCCAACCGGTAGGGGCCATCTGTTCTCCTGCCTCGTCAGGAAAGGCGAGTTATCAATGTTGTCGCGGAGGAATCGGGCGGGGCATCGGTATGCCGGCGACCCGGACGACCGCTGCGCGATGCCTCCGCACCCGCGCAGCTTGCATCCGCCCCGGCGGCTTCGACCTGGCTGTCAATCGACAGGACAGAGAAGGCCGCCGACGCGGAAGATTGTTCTGTTTAGACGCGCCGCTTCTTGGGCGGGCGGCACCCGTTGTGGGGCAGCGGCGTCGTGTCTTCGATGCCGCTGATCTTGAGGCCGGCGTTCTGGAGGTTGAGGATGGCCTGTTCGCGACCGGCACCGGGCCCGCGGACCTTGACCTCGACTTCGAGCATGCCTGACTTCTTGGCCTGCTGGGCTGCGGCCTCGGCGGCGCGCCCTGCGGCGAACGGGGTGCTCTTTCGGGCGCCCTTGAAGCCCATCGTGCCGGCCGACGCCCAGGAGATGGTTTCTCCGTTGAGGTCGGTGATGGTGACGATGGTGTTGTTGAAGGTCGACTTGATGTGGGCGATGCCGCGCGTCACACCCTTGCGAACCTTCTTTTTCGGACCGGCTGCTGCCGGCTTGCCTGCTTTGGTTGCTTCTGCCATGGTCTTGCTGCTTCCTGTTTCCGCCGGCCGGATCGTCCGACACTACGGTCGTTCCCGTACGGCTTGCTGTTTGACTCACTTCGGGGGCAGGTGGCTCGATCGTATCTGAGACGGCCTGCCCTACTGACGACCCCGGTTGACTACCCCCGATCGACTTATCCCGACTTCCAACCCTGGCAACCGCCGGTTTCCCGGACCCTGCCGATCGGCGACGGGGTTGCCGGTCGGCGGAGCGACGATCGGCGGGGGTGACGCTCGGCGGGGGTGACTGTCGTCGGGGCGGACGACAGCGGGGCTGCCCTCGCGGCGTTCTCGGCAGGGCGCGGGCCCGAGCCGATCGCGCCGGCGGGCGTTGTGCTGGTTTACTTGCCGAGCTCCTTCACGCCCTTCTTGCCGGCGACGGTCTTGCGCGGGCCCTTGCGGGTGCGTGCGTTGGAGCGGGTGCGCTGGCCGCGGGCGGGCAGGCTGCGGCGGTGGCGGTTGCCACGGTAGCTGCCGATTTCGCGGAGGCGGGCGATGTTCTGCGAGATGGCTCGGCGGAGGGCGCCTTCGACCAGCACATCCTTGTCGAGGATGTTGATGATGCGGGCGAGCTCGTCTTCGCTGAGGTCTTTGGCGCGGCGCTGCGGCTCAATGTTGGCCTCTTTGAGGATCTGGCGGCTGTTGGTCCGACCGACGCCGAAGAGGTAGGTCAGGCTGATCCAGATCGGCTTATCTGCGGGGATGTCGACACCGGCTAGACGAGGCATTGTTGGCTCCAGAAATCGCTGAAAGTGGCCCGCCCGTCAGGGGCGGAACTCCGAGGCCGCGGGGCATCGACGGGCTGTGGACTCTGACGAGCGGGGTCAAAGCCACGGGGCGTCGCTGCCGGGCAGCACTTAACCCTGCTTCTGCTTGTGCTTGACGTTCGTGCAGATCACCCGCACGACACCTTTGCGCCGGACAATCTTGCAGTTCTCGCAAATCCGGCGGACGCTGGCACGGACCTTCATGACGCTTCCTCTTTACGCTGACGAAAAAAGGCCCGGCCGCGCAAGTGCGTCCGGGGAATCGAGTGTTGTAGCAGATCAGCCGCCGGAGTTCAAGTTATCGGCTTGACAAGGGTAGGCCGGTTTGATCCAGCTCTGCCCCGGAATCTGCGTTGAGAAGTTTTACCTCTTGATTTCGGAAGTAATTCTTCCGATAGTCAGAGTATGGGACTGTCTCCGGAGATGGCGGTCACGCTGCTGCGCGAGCTTGGTGAGAGGCTGCAGTTCGACGGTGCGCCGCCTGTGTATTGGGTGGTCTGTGGCGGGACGGCGCTGGCACTGCAGCGACTGACGTCACGCGCAACGCGGGATGTCGATGTGCTGTGTGCGTGGGACACGGTCAGCCGGTCGGTGGTCATCATTGATCGCTTTGATGAGGTTGTGGCGAGCTCGATCCGGGAAGTGGCGAATCGTCATCCTCAATTGTCCGGGCTGTCGGCGGAGTGGGTGAACCTTGGAGCGTCGACGCTTGCCAGACATGGGTTGCCGCCGGGCTTTGAGCAGCGCCTGATCCATGTTGAGTTTGGACCGCAGTTGAGTCTGGCACTGCTTGGGCGACAGGACCTGATCGCCCTCAAGCTCTATGCGGCGTCGGATCGCTCTTCGCGCCGGCAGGCGGTGCATGCTGGTGATCTGCGCGGGCTGACGCCGACGTTTGCCGAGCTCGATTTTGCCGTCGAGTGGATGAGGCGGTTGCCTGATTACGAGCCAATGCGCCCGGAGGTGCAGGCGGTTTTGGAAGGAATGGGGTTCGATGACCTCGCTTACTACGTTTGAGAACAGGATTCGGGAGCGTCTGCTCGATCTGCTGTATGCGCAGGCGGAGGCGCTGGGCGCTGCGGTGGCAGCGCCCGACATCGCGGGTAAGGCGGTCATCGATCCGGAGGCGTGGCTCTGGTGCGTTATCGAGGGCGCGACAGGCGATGCGCGGCTGCAGGAACTCGCGGCGGGGTGGGTTGCGGCTTATACGCCGCTGATCGCGCGGCAGCGCGTACTCAGGCAAGGCGGGCTGAAGACGAGCCGACTCGCGGAACTGCTTCGTGGGCGTCGGTCTAAGCGGCCGGCGTCAAAGAATCGCATCGGTCAGCTTGATCATGGTCCGCGGACGCTGGTGCTGCGGGCGCGGGCGGTGGTGGGCCTGGATGTGCGCCATGTGCTGATCGTGTACCTGCTGGCGAACCGCGGGACGGCGAGGTTGCGCGATGTCGCGGCATGGTCGCGTTATTCGTATCGCGCGCTGGCGGAAGCGTCCGCGGCCTGGGAGCAGGCGGAACTGGCGACGGTTGATGCGGGGCTGTGCCGGCTGCGCACGGTCTTGCCGTGGGCGGATCTGCTGGGGACCCGATCTGAGGAGGTCGTGCTGGTCGACTGGTGGAGCGTCTATGGGGCCGCGATCGAATTGCGCAAGGGCCTTGAGAAGGCTCGCAATGTGGGTCTGAAAGCGGACAGCGGTGTGGTGCGGGGACTGGTAGAGACGGCGCGGAAACAGATCGTCGATGCGGCATCGGGCCCTGATCACGCGATCCCAAAGGCAGTGAGCTATCTGTTGGAGTCGATGGAGTCGGCAGACCTGCTTGCCAATGCGTGAAGCACTGCGCTTGCTACCAGTGGCGAAAGCATCGATGTGCTGCCAACGAGATGTTGTGTTGCATCGCCCGGGTGAGGCGCACGGATGCGACCACGGTCTGTGACCGCTTTGATATCCGACAGAGCGATATCATGCATGGCGTTGCGGCGGAGGAGGTCGATGCGGAGGGCGAGGGCAAGGGGGCTGGGGGATGGGTGCAGGGTGGGGTGCGGCGTGGTGTGGGAGGGGCCCAATTGAGTGAGCAGGGTTTGCCAGAGGGCGGGGTGGGTGGAGGGGGTGGCGATAGCGAAGTGGAAGGCGAAATACTGGCAGATTTCGGTGCGATGGGTGGTGGGGAGGAGGCGGTCGCCGGCGAGGGTGGCGTTGTCGATGAAGCAGGTTCCGTCGAAGGCGTGGGTGGATACCGACTCGCGGATGCGTGCGGCTTTGTCGGACCAGTCTTGCCGGGCGTAGAGGTTGGCTGCGACGCCCAGGGCGCCCGCGTAAAGCATGGATGTGGGGAAGTTGATGTCCTGCTGGAACGTGTCGGCGATCGAGCCGTCGATGAAGGGTCGGCCGGGCAATGCGCGGAGGAGGCCGTCTTCGCGCTCGAAGCGCTGATACCACCCGAGCAGCCGGTCGATCTTCGTGGCGAAGGCCTCGACCAGGGGCCGGCCGATCTCGGGCCGGGCGCGGACGGCGGCGAACTCTTCGAGCTGGAGGATCAGCCACATGGGCAGCTGGGGAATGAACTGGCCGTCCGGGTGGTCGGCGGGGTAGCACATCGGGAGCATGCCTTCGGGCAGCTTGGCGAGGGCCGGCGCGAGGAGGATGTTTTCGAGGAAGGCGTGTTCGACGGAGGCGTCGCCGAAGAGGAGGTGGGCGGCGCGGGCGATGAAAAACGAATCGCCGAGCCAGCCGGCGCGGTCGCGCATGGGGCGGCTCATCAAGAGGTCTGTGGCGCACTGCGCGAGGGTGTGGCGCGCGGCCTCGACAAGCGACGCCAGCAGCGGGCTGGCGGGGGTGGGCGGGGACGCGGACGTGTCGTCTGGCGCTGACAGCAGGAGCGGCGCGGTGTGTGGGGCGGACGGGTTTGTCTGAGATGCGGTGTCGTGCTCGAGTCGGCGGATGCCGGCGCGGTGGACTTCGAGCGGGCCGCCGACGGCATCGATCTGCAGGTAGCGGGCGGTGTAGGGCTCGCGGGTTTCGAGGCGGTGTCGGCCGGGCGGGAGCACCCAGTTAACGGCGTTGACACATTCGAGGCGAGTTGGGTCGACGGCGTGGGCGGGTGTGAGGCGGTCGTCGAAGGTCAGCGTCGCCTCGACCCGTCCTGCCGTCTCGATCTCGAGTTGGAGGAAGCCGGTCAGACAGCGGCCCAGGTCATAGACGGCGAACGTCTCGGCGGGGATCGGGAGCGGGTCGGCCGACTGGTCGGTGGGTCGGCCGACGGGGAGTGTGGGGCTGAGGCGCGCGAGGGGATCGGCTTCGAGGTCTGTGTCGGGGTAGCGGTTGCAGAGATCGGGCGGGAGGTCTTCCCAGGGGTAGCGGATCGGCTTGCGGTCGGCGGGGGCGCGCCGGCCGGTGGAGACGATGCGCTGGGCGGTGGTCAGGGGGTAGCCGTGGTAGGCGACGCGTCGGGGCAGGAGGCGGCGCGGCGAGCGCGGGGCGAGGGCGAGGGGTGAACCGATCGCGGGTCGAGTGAGATCGCAGACCTCGGAGAAGCCGCGGTAGGCGGCGTATCGCCTCACGCGGGTGAGGCGCTGCGGGATGCCGTGTGCCGAGAAGACACTGGATGTGGGAAATCCGGGCGACGGCGCATCGGCAGAGGGGACACCGGGCGAGGGGACACCGGGCGAGGGAGCACCGGGCGAGGGGACACCGGGCGAGGGGATTCCGGGCCCGGGCTGAGGCGCGGTGTAGAGCACGGGCGCGGGCGGGGCATGGGACGGCTGGCGATCGGACGAGACGTGGACCTCGGCCTGGAGGAAGGCCGGGTCCATGGCGTGGGAGAGGGTGTTTGCGTGGGTGGCCCAGACCTCGATGGCGATGAGGTTTTCGCCTTCGCGGAGGTGACCGGTCAGGTCGATGTGATCGACGCGGGCATATCCGTGGGCCGACCGCGCGGGCCCGAAGGCGACGAAGGCGTCGTTGAGGAGAACTCGGTATTGGGAATGGGCGGCGATGCGGAGCGTGGCGGCGGTGGCGGGTCCGGCGGTGATCAGGCCGCGGAAGCAGGCGGCGCAGTTGAGCATGCCCGAGAGTGAGCGCGGCCAGACGGGGCGGGCGGCGACGAACGCGGGGGCGGGCGTCGAACGGGGTGATGGGCTTGCCGCGGCGGCGTCAGACATGGCGCAGAGGGTAACAGCGCTGCGCGGCAGAGCGACAACTCATGCGGAGCGTTTGAAGTCCCCGCGCCGGCGCAAGCTTGGTCTTCGCCTGCTGCGCAGGCTGTTGGCATGGATGAGCTGGTGCGAGAACCCTTCCAGCTCTGTATCAGGCCGGCGAAAGCACCCTGCCGTCGGTGAGGACATCGGCACCCTGCTCGGTGACGGCGATGGTGTGTTCGAAATGGGCGGCGGCCTTGCGGTCTTCGGTGACGACGGTCCAGCCGTCTTCGAGGAGCACGACGTCGCGACGCCCCACCACGACCATGGGCTCGACGGCGAGCGTCATGCCGGGTCGGAGCTTGAAGTCGCCGCGGAGTTGTTCGGCGGTGACGAAATTGGGGACCTTGGGGTCTTCGTGCATGGTTCGGCCGATGCCGTGGCCGACGAATTCGCGGACGACACCGAAGCCGGCCTTCTCGACGTTGTATTGCATGAGGCGGGCGATGTCGGACCACATCTTTCCGGGCTTGATGTGGGTGATGGCCAGGTCGAGGGTCTGGCGGGTGATGTCCAGGAGCTTCTGATAGGCGGGCGACACCTTTCCGACGGCGACGGTGGTGGCGGTGTCGGCACAGTAGCCGTCGTGCATGAGCCCCAGATCGAGGGTGACGATATCGCCGTCGCGGAGGACGCGTGGGCCGGGGATGCCGTGGACGACCTCTTCGTTGACGGAGATGCACAGGTGGGCGGGGTAGCCTTCGCCCTCTTTGTAGGTGGGGTAATTCTTGCTCATGCCGCGGGCGTTGTTGCGGTCGAGCTCGATCTTGGCGAGGTCGTGGAGATAGCCGGTGGTGACGCCGGGTTCGACGGCGTCAGACAGCCTGGCCAGGATTTCGGCGCCGATAGCGCCGGTGCGCCGCATCATTTCGATCTCGCGGCGGTTTTTAAGAATGATCGGCATGACTCAACTGCACAAACGCTGTCGGCATCACACGACGGCAAATGGATACGTTTCGGGCCGGGCGGCGGCCGAGGCGGCGAGCCGCGGGCGGCATGTCGGGATTATTGGCGGCCGCGGATGCGTTTTCCGCGGGTGCCGCCTTCGCCTCCGAGGAAGCCGCTGTAGTTTCGCATGGTGAGGTTGGCCTCGATGCGGGTGACCAGATCGAGGGCGACGGAGACGACGATGAGCAGGCCTGTGCCGCCGAGGAAGGAGGCGATCGACGGGGGGATCTGCATCCAGGCGCTGACGGCGGTCGGGATGACGGCGATGACGCAGAGGAACGCGGCGCCGACGAAGGTGATGCGGTACATCACCTTTTCGAGATATTCGGCGGTGCGCTTGCCGGGGCGGAGGCCCGGGATGAACGAGCCGTAGTCGCGCAGGTTGTCGGCGATCTGCTTGGGCTGGAACTGGACGGTCGTCCAGAAGTAGGCAAAGAAGTAGATGAGGACGACCTCGGTCATGATGTAGAGCAGGCCGCCGTGGCTGAACTCGCCGTTGAGGAAGACGATGATGCCTGCCGAGGGAAAGACGCCTGCCAGCCAGCCGAGCAGCATGCCCGGGAAGAGCATGAGCGACTGGGCGAAGATAATGGGCATGACGCCGCCGTGGTTGACGCGGAGGGGCAGGAACTGTCGTTGCCCGCCGTAGACGCGCCGGCCGCGGGTGTGCTTGGCTTGCTGGATGGGGATGCGGCGCTGGGCCTGGGTGATGAGGATCGAGCCTGCGACGATGAAGACGAACGCGAGCAGCAGGCCGACGACGTGACCGATCGTGAGGGTCTTGGTGGGGTCGGGCTCGGCGGAGAAGTTGGTGATTCGATAGAGTTCGACGACGGCAACGGGCATGCGGGCGACGATGCCGGCGAGAATGATCAGCGAGATGCCGTTGCCCAGGCCGTATTCGTCGATCTGTTCGCCCAGCCACATCAGGAATATGGAGCCTGCGGTGAGACAGGTGATGCCCATGATCCAGAAGAGGGCGCTGTTTCTGAACTCAGGCAGAACCAGTTGCTGGCTCTGCATGTAGCTGAGCCAGAAGATCGCCTGGACAAGACACAGGGGCACGGTGGCGTAGCGTGTCCACTCCTGGATTTTCTTGCGGCCGGACTCGCCTTCTTTTTGGAGCTTTTCGAGGCTGGGGACGACGGTGGCGAGCAGCTGAAAGATGATCGATGCGGAGATGTAGGGCATGACGCCCAGGCCGAAAATTGTCGACTGGGTGAGGTCGCCGCCGGAGAAGATCGACACGTAGCTGGCGAGGCGCGACGCCGCGGAGGAGTCATCGGCGTTCTTCTCGGCAAGGGCAGCGAAGGCGTCCTGGTCCGCGCCGGGGATGGTGATGTGATAACCCACCCGATAGATCAGCAACATGAACAGCGTGAAGATGATCTTGTTGCGCAGCTCGGGGACTTTAAAGATGTTGATGAGCGTCTGAAACATGCGAGAACCTGTTGACCGCGAACCGGACCGGCAGGACAAGCCGCCCGGACGGCCGGAGACTGTATCACCGCGAAGCGCCGCTGACGAGAGAGGCGATGCCGAGTGTCGCAGGTCTGACGGCCGAGCGGTCGAAGGGAGCGCCGGGCGGTGTTACGACGGCTGCGGGAATGACGGCTGCGAGGGCGAGACGTTGGGACACGGGAACAATGCGGTCGAAATAAGGGTGGAAGAGAAATCGCGCGGGCGGAGCAGAGGGCGTCGTTGCGTCAGGGGATCGGCAGGGGTTGACGCGGATGAAGTCGATGTCCGGATGCTCGGCGCTGTTTCGATCCACTCTGGCAGGCGGTTGGTCGGCCTGTCAATGCGATGGGGCAGGCTCGAGCGGGCCTGCCCCTTCGCGATGTTTGTCGACGCCGGCGGGTGGGCCGGGCGGACGGTTTGTTTCGCCTCGCCCTACTTTGCCTCGCCGCATTTCGCCTCTACTTACTTCGCCTCTTCGGCCGGGGCGGCTTCCGCGGCGGCCTTCTTCGGCTTCTCGCGGGGGATGAACTTCTTCTTGGGCTTGGGGAAGGCGAACGCCTCGCCCTTGGCGGTCTGGACCGACCCGCCCTTGGCGGCGATGAGCTCGGCGGCCTTCTTCGAGAACCAGCCGGCCTGGACGATCAGCTTCTTGGAGAGCTCGCCTTCGCCGAGGATCTTGACCGGGAGGCGGTCGTCTTTGACCAGGCCCTTTTCGATCAGCGCGGCCTGATCGACGGTGGCGCCGTCATCGAAGATGTCGAGGTCGGCGATGTTGACCACGTGAAAACGGCGCTCGAATTTGGCGTTGGAGAAGCCGCGCTTGGGGAATCGGCGGAAGATCGGGGTCTGACCGCCTTCGGCGCCGGGCTTCCAGTGGACGTCGCCGCCGTGAGCGCCGGAACCCTTGGTGCCGCGGCCTGCGGTCTTGCCGCGACCGGTTGCGCGGCCGCGGCCTTTGCGCGTCGGCTTCTTGAAGCGCGGGACGCTGCTGGTGATGTCGGAAAGCATGCTCATCGGAGTCGTCCTGTCTGACTGTTCGTCGCCGACGGTCGGTCGACGAAGGTTGGTCTAAGCGTTCTGGGCTCTGCGGGTTTTCTACTCGACGGTGACCAGTTCACCGGCGCCCTTTTCGAGCTCGACGCCGCGGATGTCGGCGACGGCCTGCTTGCTGCGGAGCTGGGCGAGCGCGGCGATGGTGGCCTTGACGAGGTTCTTGGGGCTGGTCGAGCCGTAGGCCTTTGAAAGAATGTCGGTGATGCCGGCGAGTTCGAGGCAGGGGCGGACCGACTTGCCGGCGGTGACGCCCGTGCCCGGGCGGGCCGGGACGAGGACGACGGTGGAGGCGCCGCTGGTGCCCTTGGTGACATGGGGGATGGTCGAACCCTTGAGGTGGACCTTGACCATGTTCTTGCGGGCATCCTTGGTGGCTTTTTCGACCGCGGGGGGCACTTCGTTGGCCTTGCCGTAGCCGACACCGACGTTGCCCTGGCGGTCGCCGGCGACGACGAGTGCGCCGAAGGAGAAGGTTCGGCCGCCCTTGACGACCTTGGAGCAGCGGTAGATGCGGACGACGGAGGACTCGATGCCGCCCTCTTCGCGGTCGCGTTCCTGTCGGCGTCCGCCCTGGCCTCGGCCGCCGCCGCGACGGTCACCACCGCGGCCGCCGCGGTTGTCACCGCGACCGCCCTGGAAGCCGCCGCCCTGGAAGCCGCCACCGCCCTGGGGGCCGGTGCTCTGCTGGAGGCCTGGCTGGCTGCCGGGCGAAGTGCCTACGGCGACCTGCGACGGGCCCTGGGTGTCGGGCGCGATCGAGCCGGCTTCGGCGCCGGTCTGAGGAGGCATGCCGGTCGACGCTTCGGCGGGAGTCTGGTTATCGGTATCGGCCATGGTGTTGATCTCGTGGAGCCTTCCGCCGGGCGGGAGGCCTTTGGTGATTCTGACTTAGAACTTCAGTCCGCCTTCGCGGGCGGCGTCGGCCAGCGCCTTGATGCGGCCGTGGTACTTGCGACCGTTACGGTCGAAGGCGACCTCGCTGACGCCGGCGGCCTTGGCACGCTCGGCGATCGCCTTGCCAACGAGCTTGGCGGCGGCGATGTTGCCGCCGTTGGGCAGTTCGCCGCGAACATCTTTGTTAGCGCTCGACGCGGCGGCAAGGGTCTTGCCGGCGTAATCGTCGATGACCTGGGCGTAAATGTGCTTGTCGCTGCGGAAGACCGACAGCCGCGGACGCTCGGGCGTCCCGACGAGGGTCTTGCGGATGTTGAATTTACGCCGCTCGAGCCGGACCTGTTTGGCTTTGTTCTTTTCCATCGCGAAACCTCACTGCCCGCGGACGTGCGGGCGACTTTCTGCGGCGGCAGTTGATTACTTCGAGCCGGCGCCCGCGAACGCCTTGCCCGGCTTGATCTTGACCTGTTCACCCTCGTAGCGGATGCCCTTGCCCTTGTAGGGTTCGGGTTTGCGGAGCTGACGCAGCTCGGCGGCAAACTGCCCGACCTTCTGCTTGTCGGGCCCGCTGACATGGATCTTGTTGGTGCCTTCGAGGGCCACGGCGACTTCGGCCGGGATGGGCATGGTGATCTGGTTGGCAAAGCCGAGCGAGAGGACGAGATTCTTGCCCTTCTGCTCCACCTTGTAACCGACGCCCTGGATCTCGAGGGACTTCTTGTATCCGTTGAGCACGCCTTCGATGTTGTTGGCGACCAGCGCGCGGGTGAGCCCGTGGAGGGCGCGGCTGGTGCGCTCGTCGTCGGGACGGGTCACGACGATCTGCTTGGCGCCGGCGTCGAAGGCGATCTTGATCGCGGGATGGACGGCGAGCTCGAGTTTGCCCTTGGGCCCTTCGAACTTCACCTTCTGTCCATCGACGGCGACCTTGACCTTGTCGGGGACGGCGACGGGTTTTTTACCGATACGGCTCATGCTTCACTTTCCTTCCTGCCTTGTGCCTGCTTCCCGCACGCGCGGGTGAGGGTCGGGCGGGTTTTGACTGTCGGGCCGGCTGACCCATCAGGCCCTGCGGGCGGGGTCGGCGGCCGATGCAGCGGGAGGCCGTCCTGGGAGACGGCATGCCGACGCACGCTTAGCTGACGACGCACAACAGTTCGCCGCCGACGTTGTTCTCGCGGGCCTTGCGGTCGCTCATGACGCCCTTGCTGGTCGAGACGACGGCGATGCCCAGCCCGTTGAGGACCTTGGGCAGTTCGTCGACCTTGCGGTAGACGCGGCGGCCCGGCTTGCTGGCGCGGTCGATCTCGTGGATGACCTTTTCGCCGCCGAGGGAGTACTTGAGCTTGATGCGGATCTGGCCCTGGCGGCCGTCATCGACGACATCGTATTCTTCGATGTAGCCTTCGTCCCGCAGCACCTGGGCGATGCCGCTGCAGATTTTGCTGCGGGGCACCATGACCAGTCGCCGACCGACGCGGTTGGCGTTACGGATGCGGGTGAGCATGTCCGCGATGGGGTCTTGATTGTTCATCGCCGTCTAACGTTTCTAAACCTGGCTCTGGCCCCTCCGGGCTGATCGCCACTGTCACAGTTTCACTCGACACATGCCGGCATGATTGACTGCCGGCTCGGATGGGGTGCTGGGGTTACCAGCTTGCCTTGCGGAGGCCCGGGATCTTTCCCGCCAGCGCGAGCTCGCGGAGCATGATTCGGCTGACCTTGAACTTGCGGAGCACGCCGCGTGACCGGCCGGTGAGTTCGCAGCGGTTGTGCGAACGCGTGGGGCTCGAGTCGCGCGGGAGTTTGGCGAGCGCGGCGTAGTTCTTTTCTTTCTTGAGCTTGCGTCGCGTCTCGGCGAATCGGGTCGCGAGAGCTTCACGGCGCTTTTGCTTGCTGATCCAGGCCTTGGTTGCCATAGGTCTTCCGGTGGTTGGGCGTCAGGGTTAGCGCTTTTCGTTGGGGTCGCGGAACGGGAAGCCGAACTGGCGGAGCAGTTCGCGTCCTTCGTCTTCGGTCTCGGCGGTGGTCACCATGGTGATGTTCATGCCCTGCTGGAAGGTGACGGCGGCGGCATCGACTTCGGGGAAGACCGTTTGTTCGGTCAGGCCGAAGTTGTAGTTGCCGGTCTTGTCGAAGCCTTTGTAGGGCAGGCCGCGGAAGTCTTTCACGCGGGGGATCGCCAAGGAGATCAGGCGGTCGAGGAATTCGTACATTCGCTTGCCGCGGAGGGTGACCTTGAGGCCGGTGTCCTGGCCTTCGCGGACTTTGAAGTTGGCGACCGACTTCTTGGCCTTGCAGCGGATGGGCTTTTGGCCGGCGATGACGGTGAGGTCTTTCTCGCACTTTTCGAAGCTGGCGCGGCCTTCGCCGCCGGTGGTGCCGAAGCGGCCGAGGCCCATCGAGATGACGATCTTGGTGAGCCTGGGGACGGCCATCACGTTGGAGTAGCCGAACTTCTGGCGGAGGGCGGGGATGACCTTTTCCGCGTAGTGGGTGGCGAGGCGCGGCGTGGGCGCCGGGCCCGACGGGGCGGCGCCGGCCGACTCATCGGCAGCTTCCTCGGAAGCCTTGGGCTTCTTTGTCGCCTTCTTCTTGTTCTGGGTATCAGCCATGGCTGCGTTTCCTTACGACCGTTGAGTGCTTACTTGGTGAGGGCCGAGAGAACCGTTCCGCTCTTGCGTGCGACGCGGACCTTCCTGCCGTCGCGGGTTTCGAACTTGACGCGCGTCGCGGCGCCCGACTGCGGGTCGAGCGGCTGGACGTTGGACACGTGGATGGGCGCATCTTTCTGGATGCGTCCGCCCTGCGGGTTTTTCTGCGAGGGCTTGACGTGCTTCCACACGCGGTTGATCCCCTCGACCACGACGCGGCTCTTGTCGGGCAGCACGCGGAGCACGCGCCCGGTCTTGCCCTTGTCGGAGCCGGTGATCACCTTCACCACGTCGCCTTTTCGAATGTGACTAGCCATTGTCAGTTGTCCGTTGTCAGTTGTCTGTCTGGGCGGATGTCGGGGGCGCCGTCGTGTTCGCTTTACACCACTTCGGAGGCGAGCGAGACGATCTTCATGTAGTTCTTTTCGCGGAGCTCACGGGCGACGGCGCCGAAGATACGGGTGCCGACGGGGTCGTTTTCCTTGGTGATGGTGACGGCGGCGTTGCGGTCGAAGCGGACATAGGAGCCGTCGGCGCGGCGGG
This sequence comes from uncultured Tepidisphaeraceae bacterium, assembly GCA_964493365.1. GTDB lineage: Bacteria > Planctomycetota > Phycisphaerae > Tepidisphaerales > Tepidisphaeraceae > CAZBOE01. Next base: position 24,973 of record CAZBOE010000002.1, read on the forward strand.
TCGGCTGCTTGGTGCGGACGACGACGCAGCGGATGATGGCTCCCTGCTTGACGTCGCTACCGGGCAGCGACTTCTTGACGGCGCAGATAATGATGTCGCCGACATGGGCGACCTTGCGCTTGAACTTGCCGCGGCTGCTCGAGCCCCGGAGCACCTTGATGCACATCGCCTGCTTGGCGCCGGTGTTGTCGGCGATGTCGAGATACGTCTGCTGCTGAATCATGTCCGTGGTCCGTTGTCGGTCGCTTGGGGTCCGTAATCCGTTATCCGTTGTGCGATGCGGGTCATGCCTGCTGAGCCTGCGACGCCGGTCGGGCGCCGGGGGCTGCTCAGCGTGATTCGGGGGCCTTTCCGGTCATGACCTCTTCGGCGCTGATCTGCACGGCACGCTCGGGCGCCTTCTGGACGATCCGCAGGAGGCGGTGGTGCTTGGTGCGGCTGAGGGGGCGGCACTCGGCGATCTCGACGGTGTCGCCCTCGCGGGCTTCGTTGCGCTCGTCGTGGGCATGGAGCACCGTGCGGCGCTTGAGGTATTTGCCGTACTTGGGGTGGCGGGTCTGGTATTCGACCACGACCTTGATCGTCTTGTCGCCCTTGTCGGAGGCGACGATGCCCTGAATCGTGCGGAGCTGGGCGCGGGACTTGGCCAGGGCGTTGGCCTGCGACTGGGTGGCGGCGTCGAGTTGTGCGGTTGCGTCTGACATAACTGTTCTTTCGCGTCTGATTCGCGGGATCGGTCTGGCGTCGGTGCCGGGCGACCGGCCGCCGGTGTTTCGTGCTGTGCTTACTTGCTTGCCGTCAGTTGCCGCTGGCGGAGGAGCGTCTTGATGCGGGCGATGTCGCGCCGGGCCCTGGACACGTCGCTGGGCTTTTCCGCCTGGGTGCGGAGGTCGAAGAGGTGCTTCTGGCGGGCGGCGAGTTCCTCTTTGAGCACCGCGTCGTCCTTCTCAGCGAGGTCTTTGTATTTTTGCTTCATGGCTCTCTCCGACGGTCGGCCGCGTGGGGCGGCGTGCATCAGTCAGTGTTGATCATCAGGCGATGGCATGCCTGCGGGCGACGAAACGCGTGGCGACGGGCATCTTGTGGGCGACACGGGCGAGGCACTTCTTGGCGGTGGCTTCGTCGACACCCTGGACCTCGAAGAGGACGGTGCCGGGCTTGACGACGGCGCACCAGAATTCGGGTTCGCCCTTTCCGCTACCCATTCGCACTTCCAGGGGCTTAGCCGACACGGGCTTGTGCGGGAAGATGCGGATGTAGAGGCGTCCTTCGCGGCGCAGGAAGTGGCTGGCGGCGACGCGGCCGGCCTCGATCTGCTTGGCGGTGATCCACGCCGCTTCCTTGGTTTGGAGGCCGTATTCACCGAAGGCCACGTAATTGCCGCGCGTCGCGTTGCCCTTCATCTTGCCGCGCTGGCTCTTACGGAACTTCACTCGCTTGGGCATCAAAGGCATAAATCACCGAAGAGGAGTTGCCAGTTGTTGGTTGCCAGATTCCGGTTGGTCGGTCGCCGGTCGATCTACTGAACACACACGGGTTGAGACATCGTCGTTCACAACCGGGCGGCAGGCCGCATCAGCGGCGGCCGCGCCGGGGTCCGCCGCCGGGGCGGACGTCGGTATCCTGCACTTCTTCGCCGTAGAGGCCGCGATAGATCCAGGTCTTGACGCCGATGGTCCCGAAGGTGGTCATGGCGACGGCATAGCCGTAGTTGACGTCGGCCTGGAGCGTCGTGAGCGGCACGGAGCCGACGGTGACGGCTTCGGAGCGGGCGATTTCGGCGCCACCGAGGCGGCCGCTGACCTTGATGCGGATGCCCTTGGCGCCGGCCTGCATGGTGGCCTCGGTGCGCTGCTTGAGGACACGGCGGAAGCTGGCGCGCTTCTTGAGCTGTTCGGCGACCGCCTCGGCGACGAGCTGGGCGTTGAGGTCGGGGTTCTTGATCTCGATGACTTTGATCGGGGCGACCTTGCGCTTGATCATGTCTTCGAGCAGCTCGCGGAGCTTGTCGACCTCGGCGCCCTTGGGGCCGATGACCAGGCCGGGACGGGCGGTCTTGAGGGTGATGGTCACCTCTTCGCGGGTGCGCTCGATCATCACGTCGCTGACCGCAGCGAACGGGGGCTGGCGGTTGAGCTTCTGGTCGATCAGCCGACGGACCTTGTGGTCTTCGACCAGGAAGTTGCCGTAGGCCGCCTTGGGGGCGTACCAGCGGGACTTCCAGTCCTCGGTGATGCCTGTTCGAAACCCGGTTGGATTGACCTTGTGACCCATGTCTGTCTCGGGATAGTCAGTTGTCGGACGTCAGTGTCGTTGGTTATTGCGAGCTGTCGGCTTGCGTTACTCGCGTTCGTCGACGACCACGCAAAGGTGGCTGGTTCGCTTGTTGATCGGATAAGCCTTGCCGCGGTCCTTGGGCTGGAAGCGCTTGATGATCGGGCCCGGATCGACCCAGGCGGCCGACACGTAGAGGGTGGCGCGCCCGGACTGTTCCTGTTCGGCGGCGTTGGCGACGGCGGAGCGGACGACCTTTTCGATCATCACGCTGGCGCGCTGCTTGGAGAACTTGAGCATCGTGATCGCGTCGTCGACGTCGCGGCCGCGGATGAGGTCCATCAGCAGGCGCGCCTTCCGCGGCGCGATGCGTGCGAACCGGTGTTTGGCTGGGAAAGGCATTGTCGTGTCCTCTGGGCTCGGTCGTTGCTTGCGTCGCTTGAGCGTGATTATCGGGGCTCGGCTTTCTTGACGCCGCTGTGACCCTTGAACGAGCGGGTCGGGGCGAACTCACCGAGCTTGTGGCCGACCATGTCTTCGGTCACCAGCACGGGGATGAACTTGTTGCCGTTGTGGACTTCGAAGCGGTGCCCGACGAACTCGGGGATGATGGTGCACGCCCGGGCCCAGGTCTTGACCGGCGCCTTGGCGCGGTTTTCGTTGAGCTTGGCGACCTTGAGATAAAGCTTCTCGTCGACGAACGGACCTTTTTTAGCGCTGCGGCTCATGGGTAGTTGCCAGTTGTTGGTTGCCAGTTGCCAGTTGATGAGGCGCTTGCAACTCTGTCACACTTGGGTCTGCTGAAACGTGTCTGCTGTCGAAGTCTGCTGCCGTTACGGGCGGCGGTTTTCCGGGTTAGACGTTGACGATGGTCGGGCGCTGCTGGAAGCGGCCCATCTTGCGACGACGCAGGATGAGCTTCTCGCTGGCCTTGCGGGGCGAGCGGGTGATGCCGCCCTTGGCGGGCACGCCGGTCTTGCTCACGGGGTGTCGGCCGCCGTTGGCGCGGCCTTCGCCACCGCCCATGGGGTGGTCGATCGGGTTCATGGCCTTGGCACGCGTGTGGGGGCGGATGCCCATGTGGCGCGAGCGGCCGGCCTTGCCGATGCTGACGTTGATCCAGTCGAGGTTGCCGAGCTGGCCGATGGTGGCGCGGCAGACGCTGCGGACGCGGCGCATTTCGCCCGAGGGGAGGATGATGACGCAGTAGTCACCTTCCTTGGCGCTCAGGCGGGCGACGCCGCCGGCGGAGCGGACGAGCTTGCCGCCCTGGCCGGGGTTCATCTCGATGTTGTGGATGTCGAGGCCGGCGGGGATGTTGGCCAGGGGGATGCAGTTGCCCAGGTCGGGGGGGGCGGTGGGGCCCGAGATCACCTTCATGCCGACGGTCAGGCCGTTGGGGCAGAGGATGTACGACTTGGTGCCGTCTTCGTATTTGACCAGGGCAATGTGCACGGAGCGGTTGGGGTCATACTCGACCGCTTCGACGGTGGCGGGCATGCCGTCCTTGAGGCGCTTGAAGTCGATGATGCGGTAGAGCTTCTTGTTGCCGCCGCCGCGGTGCTTGGCGGTGATGATCCCCTGGTTATTGCGGCCATTGGCGCGGCGCTTGCCCACGGTGAGCGACTTCTCGGGCTCGGTCTTGGTGATGACCGCCTTATAGTCCAGCACGGAGCCGGCACGTCGCCCGGCGCTGGTCGGCTTGTATTTCTTGATCGGCATGACTGTCTTCCGTGGTGGCTAGCGGTTGAACGGGTGCTTGTTAACGGGTGCGGCTTCGAAGGGGGTCTAGAACAACTCGATCTTGGAATCTTCGGCCAGGGTGACGATGGCGCGCTTGATGTCGGACCGGACGGTCATGCGCTGGCGGGCGCGCTTGGGCTTGCCCTTGCGGACGATGGTGCGCACGCCGGTGACCTTGACCGAGTAGAGGGCCTCGACGGCCTCTCGAATCTGCACCTTGTTGGCCTCGAGGGGGACCTGAAAGGTGTAGGTGTTGCGGGTGGAGGAGAGGCGGGTGCTCTTCTCTGACAGCAGCGGCTTGATGATGACCTTGGTGGCGTCCATGTCGGGGTCCGTCGTTGTTGATCGGGTTGGATCGTTGGGTGTTGCTGCTTCGCGCTGGTTTACTTGAGGAGGCTTTCGAACCCGGCCTTGGTCACCAGGAGCGTTCGGTTGCGGAGGATGTCCCAGGCGTTGAGCTGGGAGACGGTGGTGAGGGTCGTGCGATCGATGTTGCGGGCCGAGCGGGTCAGCGATTCGTCAGCGCCTTCGAGGGCGAGGAGGCACGACCGGTCGATGCCGAGGTTCTTGAAGACCTGGGCCATAAGCTTGGTCTTGGGGGCATCGAGCTTGATGTCGGCGACGACCTTGATGTCGTTGCTCTGGAGCTTGGCGAGGATGGCCGAGTTGCGGGCGGCGGAGCGCATCTTCTTGGGCAGGGCCTGACGCCAGTCCTTGGGAAGTTTTTCTTTCGCGTGACCGCCCTTGACGCGGATGGGGCTGCGGATGGAGCCCATGCGGGCGTTGCCGGTGCCCTTCTGGCGGAAGAGCTTACGGGTCGAGCCGGCGACCTTGCCGCGGCTGAGGGTCTTGGAGGTGCCCTGCCGCTGGTTGGCGTGGTAGGCGACGATGGCCTGCTTGAGCAGGGCCTTGTTGACCTCGCCGCCGAGCTTGGCTTCATCGACCTGCAGGGTTTCGACCTGCTGGCCGGCCTGGTTGTATACGGGGACTTCGATCATGGGGTTTACCAGTTTGTGGTGACCAGTTGCCAGTTAACAGTCTCAGGCCTTCTTGACCCTGGCGGTGACCGCCTTGCGGACGAACACCAGCGCGCCGTTGGGGCCCGGGAGTGCGCCCTTGATGAGCAGGAGATTTTTCTCGGCGTCGACCTTCACCAGGGGGTGGTTGCGGGTCGTGACCTGATCGGAGCCCATGTGGCCGGCCATTCGGACGCCCTTCTTAGGCTTACCGGACTGACCGCGCCAGGTGGCACGGGAGGCGATCGAACCGGGAGAGCGGTGCTTGCGTTCGGTGCCGTGCGAAGCGGGCTGACCGCCGAAGTGGTGTCGCTTCATGACGCCGGCGGTGCCTTTGCCCTTGCTGGTGCCGATGACGTCGACGTATTGGACGCCGTCGAAGATGGCGGCGGACAGGGCGTCGCCGGCCTTGACGGCGGCGGCTTCCTTGAGCTTGATCTCGCGGAAGTGGCGGAGCGGGGCGAGGCCGGCCTTGCCGACGTGGCCCATCTCGGGAAGGGTCGAGAACCGCGGCTCGCACTGGTCATAGCCGATCTGGACGGCGTGGTAACCGTCGGTCTCGGGGGTCTTGACCTGCGTGACAAAGTTTTCGGCGACCTGCACGACGGTGACGGGGACGATGGCGCCCTTGTCGTCGTAGATGCGGGTCATCCCGATTTTTTTACCCAGCAGAGCGGGAGTCATTGCAAACCCTTTCAGCAGAGGAGGCTCGGCAGGGCCGGCACTCATGCCATACGTCACACTTGTTCACGCCGACGGGGATAAACCGGTCGGCCGTCGCCGCGTGGCCGATGCCACTTCGGCATGATCCAGTTACCGTGAAGCACGCCATTCGGTGGAGACAAAACACCACCCGGGACCGGCGGCCACCCCTTTCGGAGCGGAGCGGGTTCTTGGATGAACCCCGCGGTCCCGACGAGCAGATAAGGCCCGTCAACGAAAACTGCCCCACCATGTGGGGCAGCGGCTTCAACTTGCGCTTAGGTCTTGATCTTGACGAACACACCCGCCGGGACAACCAGGCGGTTGAGCGCTTCGATCGTACGAGCGGTGGGCTCGAAGATGTCGATCACGCGCTTGTGGGTCCGCATTTCAAACTGTTCGCGCGACTTCTTATCAATGTGCGGGCTGCGGAGCACGGTATAGCGCTCGATGCGGGTCGGAACCGGAATGGGACCACACACCCGCGCGTTGGTGCGCTTGGCGTTTTCGACGATCTCCCGTGCCGAGTGATCAAGGGCACGGTGGTCGTAGGCTTCCATTCGAATTCGGATCCGATCGCCAGTCATCGTTTCGCTAACCTTTCAACGCAGACACACCTTCGGCCACCCAGAGGTGGCGAGTCGGGAAAAGATAGCGATTAGTGGGTGCGTGTCAAGCGTCAGCGATGGCGGTTTTGCCGCCAGACCGACTGGCCGCCACCCGCTCCGGGGCGGGCGCGGGCGAGAGCGATCGACGCTCCGGCACATCGACCACAACCGGTTGGGGTGACTGTCCACGGGTCTCTATAGCTAGGCTCGCTGTGCGGTCATCGGCGGGGCCAGGCGATGAATCAGGAATGGCTTAGGGCTGCCCTTCATTGACGATGGGGTTGGTGAGTGTGCCGACGCGGTCGATGGTGATGGAGACTTCGTCGCCCTTTTTGAGCCAGACGGGGGGTTTGCGGGCCATGCCGACGCCGGAGGGGGTGCCGGTGTAGATGATCGTGCCGGGCAGGAGCGTGGTCGAGCCGCTGAGGAAGGCGACGAGGGTGGGCACGTCGAAGATCATGTCGGCGGTGGAGGACTCCTGCATGACCTGGCCGTTGACGCGGGTGGTGATGACCAGCCCGGGTTTGGCGATCTCGCGGACGGGCAGTTCGTCGTGGGTGACGATGGCCGGGCCGATGGGGGCGAAGGTGTCGAAGGTTTTGCCCCGGCAGAACTGTCCGCCGCCGAAGTCGCGTTGCCAGTCACGGGCGGAGACGTCGTTGCCGATGGTGAAGCCGAGGATGAAGTGTTCGGCTTCGCTGGGGCGGATGTTCTTGCACTCGCGGCCGATGACGACGACGAGCTCGCCTTCGAAGTCGACGGCGGTCGAGCGGAGGAACATCGGGATCTCGACGGGTCCGCCGGGGTGTTGGAGGGCGGCCGGGTTTTTCATGAACAGGACGGGGTGCGACGGGATCTTGGCGCCGGTTTCCTCGGCGTGCTTTCGGTAGTTGAGCCCGATGCAGAAGATGGCCGGCGGCTTGACGGGGGCGAGCAGGCGTGCCGCGTCAACGGCTTCGCGGGTGACGACGTGTGGGCCGAAGAGGTCGCCTTCGATGCGCATGATGCGATCATCGAGCATGGCGCCGTGACCGATCTCACCGGTGACCGATTCGTAGCGGACGATTTTCATTGTGTGGAGATTGTGGTCGAGCGGCGGTCAGACGTCCATCAGCGGCGCGCTTCGGCGGCGAACGTTTTGGGGGCTGTTCAGCGGCGCGGGGGGCGGCGGAAGAGTGTGGCGGCGGGGATCAGGGCGGCGATCGCGGCGGGCTCGGGCACGGTCGTGTCGGGGACGGCCAGCGTGACCGCGAGGGCCGCCCGGTGGAAGTAGGGCCTGCCGGTCGAGCCGTCGAGGCGGGCGGTGAATTCGATGTAGGTGTGCAGCGTGTATGTCGAGCCGGCCTCGAGGCGGACGGTATGGTGGAACGTCTGGTCGACGGTGCCGTCGTTGATGCCGCCGACGAAGTTGTCGGACTCGTCGAAGAACACGGGTATCTCATACGGCTGGATCAGCGCGTCGAGCGAGAGGTGGACCTTGTACTCGCTGTATGTCCCGCCATGCGGCGGGGCAGAGTGTTGCAGGTGGGCGAAGAACTCGACGTCGCGCGTCTGGTCGACCTGAAAGACGCTGAGCACCTCGACCCGGGCCGTGGCGGTGGCGATGCCGTCGATGTGGTCGACATAGCCAACGAGGGCGGCGGTGGCGGCGACGCCGCCTGAATCGAGCGTCGACTCGAGTGAGGCCGACGATGTGGCGCTGGCCTGGTAGTAGGCGAAGGCGAACTCGTCGCTGGCCGCGTTGGCCGAGGCGTCGATGTCGAAGTCGATCGGCCCGGTGGCGGTCGACGTGGCGGCGTCGGCGTCGGTGTCGGTCACGGGGGTGATGAAGCCGGTCTTGGCGTAGGTGCTGACGTTGACGCTGCGGGTCTGTGAAACGGGTACGAAGGCGCCGTGGGCCGCGCCGGCCAGCGTGAGGGCGGACAGTGCGGCGGCGAGTGCGGTGCGACCAGAATGTGTGGGGAACATGGTCCTCTCCTCTGGGGTCTCCCTTCCCGGATCGGTGATATCGATCACGCTACATGGAAGGCCCCGGGGGACAAGGTCAGATTGTCGCAGGTGAGGGCTTTGGCCGTCACTCGCGCAGCAATGTGCAACGGTGTGGGTGGTGCGGAGCGTGGAGCGGGGTCAGCAGACGCCGCGGATGCCGTCGTCTACGCCGACGGGGGTTGGGCTGGCGCGGCCGAGGCCGTCGTCGCCGGTGGCGTTCTGCACGGCCTGGCTGGTCGATCGCTCGCGCTGGGCGGCGCGGGTGGTGGTCGACGCGGCGGCGGGCGAGGCGGCGACGGCGGCGGGAGAAGTCCTGGCGGGCTTGGCGTCGGCCATGCCGCAGAGTTCTTCGCCGCAGGCCATGGGCGGCTGCCCGACGGGGACGGGTTCCTGCGGGCAATCCTGCGGGCGGACGGGCAGGCCGTAGCCCTCGCGCAGGTTTCGGCGGTGGTGGAGGATGTTGTCGAGCTCTTTGCGGGTGCCGCGGACGGGCGGGTCATTCCTGCGCGCGTCGTCGAGCATGGCCCACGCGACCTCGCTGGCCACGACGCTGTCGCGCGCGGTGGGGAAGCCGAGGTTCTTGCCGGCCAGCAGCGAACGGGCGAAGACGTCGATCATGACGTCGAGCTTCTTGTCATTGAAGAGGCCGGTCTTGCGGAGGGTGTGGTTGACGCCGTGGCACTCGATGGTGGCGTTTTTGAAGTCGTGGCGCATGCGGCAGATGCCGCGTGTGCCGATGGCGTCGACGTAGCAGTTGTGGGTCTTCTCGTGGGCGAGCTGGCCGTAGACGAAGCCCTGGGTGATGTCGAAGACGATGCCGTTTTCGAACTGCCCGTGGACCTGAACCCACCAGGGGTCTTTGTAGTTCCACATGCGGATGCCCTGGGCATGCCACTGCTTGTATTCGCTCCGGGCATACCAGCGGGCGACGTCGACGTAGTGCATGCCGCAGTCGTGGAAGGCGGGGCCTTCGGGCTCGTGGCCTTCGCCGGGCATGTGGCCGGGGGTCATGTGGCAGACGCGGATGATGGCGAGGTCGCCGATCTCACCCTCGGCGATGAAGGCCTGGATTTCTTTGTGATACCACGCGTTGCGGTTGAAGAGGTTGACCGCGACCATGCGGTCGGACGCCTCGATCTCTTTGAGCAGCGCCCACTCGGTCTGGATGTCGGCGGCGATGGGCTTTTCGGCGATGACATGCTTGCCGGCCGCCAGGGCCCGGCTGATCTGGGCGGGGCGCGCGTCGGCGAGGGTGTAGAGGCCGACGACGTCGATCGAGCGATCGCCGAAGATCTCCTCGGGGTCGGCCACGACGGCCGCGCCGGGAACGGTCTCGGCGGCGAGCTTGCGGGTGGCGGGATGGACATCGCAGATGGCGACGATGTCGTAGAGGTCGTTCTGCTGCATCACCGAGACGAAACCCCGGCCCATCCGACCGAACCCGATCACGCCGACTCTAATCCGTTTGGACATAACTGCTTCGCTTCACCAAGGGCACCATTGCCCGCACGGGTATCATGCCACAGGGGGGCGGGGACGCAATGGGAAAACGAGGGGCGAGGTGACGCGGGGGGAGGCAGGGGAAGGTAGGGGAGGCAGAAGGAGGCAGAAGGAGGCAGGGGAAGGCAGTTGAGGCAGCAGCAGGCAGAAGGAGGCAGTGCAGGCAGAAGAGGTCGGGCGACGGGAGGCTGACGCGGCCGATGTCACGCAAACCTTCGCATCAGCAGTAGTCCGAGCCGTCCACCCAGCCGCGAGGCCGCCGCCGACTACCTGCTTCCTAGCTATTGCCAACCTTCTCCTTCTCCGCCCGCCGCCCGCGGCCAACCCTCTCCTGCCTCTTCTACCTCTTCTGCCTTCCCCGGCTTCTGCCTCTCCTGCCTCCTTCTGCCTTCTTCTCCCCCTTCTGCCTTCCCCCCGCCTCTGCCCGCTACAATCCGGGCATGGCGACAGCGAAGAATGTTTTGGGCGGCGAGCTCGTGACTTGTTCGGATCGGCCGCGGACCGGGTGGTTTCGGGATGGGTGTTGCAACACGGGGCCGGGGGATATGGGGGTGCACACGGTGTGTGCGGTGATGACGGAAGAGTTTCTGGCGTTTTCGAAGCGGGCGGGAAACGACCTGTCGACGCCGCGGCCGGAGTATGGCTTCCCGGGCCTTCGGCCGGGCGACCGCTGGTGTCTTTGCGCACCCCGCTGGCAGGAGGCGCTCGAGGCGGGAATGGCGCCCAAGGTCGTGCTGGAAGCCACCCACGTGGCAACGCTGGAGTTCTGCGACCTGGAGGATTTAAAGCGGTATGCGGTGGAGTGAGGGAGAGTCGAGATCGATGACAGCCGAGGCGAATAATTGGCACCTCGGTGAGGCGAGCGCGGGGCGAGAATCAGCGAACCAGGTCGGCAACCGCTACGGGGAGGGATTGGCTCTGGCCGAGGTGGAGGGGGAAGACCTGGCCGACGGGGTGAGTGGTGGCTTTGGCGTATCGGGATTCGGCGGCGAGGGGGTTGGTGTACTCTTCGACGGTGTTGTCGCGGAGGTTGATCACGATGTACTGGGGGATACCCGCGCGGGCGTAGCCGGCGAGTTTCTCGGTGGTGTCGCGTTCGAGGCTGCTGTCGGCGACTTCAATGACACAATAGGCGTCGGCGGCGGTCGGCAGGTCGCTGTAGTCGTCGAGCCGGCCGCGGAGGATCATGAAGTCGGGCTCGGGGACATGCGTGTCAGTGCAAATCAGCGGCTGCTGGCATTCGACGTGTCGTTCACTGGAGTCGATGCGCGAACGGAGGGCGGATAAGCGTTCCACACATTTGCGGTGGGCGGGGCCGACCCTGGAAGGATCCTGATTACGCGCGGCGCGGTCCTTGAGGACGATGAGCCCGCTGAGCACTTCGTATGACGCGTCCTCGGGAATGATGCCAAGCCGGACCATGGCTTGAACTTCGTGATGGCGCAGGCGGGGGACTCGCCATCGGCCGGCGATGAACGGCTCGGGAGGGGGGACGAATCGGTCGGTGATGTTGGCGACCATGGATGCCAGTCTGCCGCCGGGGCGAGCGGAAGTGGATCAGAACTTGAAGTGAACGCAGACGCCTGTGGCGGGAGGCGCGCTGCCGGTCAACTGCAGACGCTTTGAACACGCTCTGGTTCGAAGCGTCGTTTGCACGTGCAGGACGTGCGTACCACGAAGCGGGTGGCGCGTGTGCGCACGGAATGCGGTTGTGGGCGGCAGAAACGGGTCGCTTGCGCGACGAGTCATGGGCTGGTAGCCCATGCCACCGGATGCTCGCATGCTTTGCTGCCTGCGTGCATGTCCGCCCGTCCGATGAGCGGAACGAGACAAATGCGGGTCGTGCCGTGCGGGATTGATCCTGCCGCCCTGCTGCTTCTCTATCTGTCTCCGTGTCTCCGTGGTGAATCTCGTGCGGAGACGTTCCGATCGGGCGATTACAGCCCCCGCTCGTTCAACGCCACGCCATGGGCCTTGAGGGTGTTGAGCTGGACGAGTTTGGCTTCCTGGGGTTCGGCGACGTTGTCGCTGTGGCAGGCGGCCTTTTTGCCTTTGTGGGCGAGTTTGTGGATGGCTTCGGGGGGCAGGACGCCGCGTTTGGCGAGGATGTCCTGCTGGTCGGGGGTGAGGGCGTCCGAGCGTTTGGGCTTGTCCCAGGCGTAGTTTTCGTCTTTGCCGGACATGAACTCGTTGATTTCCTTGCTGATGCGGACGGAGCACCAGTCGTG
>CAZBOE010000002.1:37152-37392 GCA_964493365.1 uncultured Tepidisphaeraceae bacterium
GCGGGCCTTGGTGAGTTCGTCGTCGCGGTCGCGTGAGGCGGGGATGCCCAGGGCGACGTCGGCCGCGTGGGCGGCGATCTTGTAGGCGATGCAGCCCTGCTTGACGTCGTCTTTCTTGGGCAGGCCCAGGTGCTCTTTGGGGGTGACGTAGCAGAGCATCGATGCGCCGTGGTAGGCGGCGGCGGTGGCGCCGATGCAGGAGGTAATGTGGTCGTAGCCGGGGCAGATGTCGGTGACCAG
>CAZBOE010000002.1:37512-41683 GCA_964493365.1 uncultured Tepidisphaeraceae bacterium
ACGCCCTTGCGCCAGGCGCGCTCGGTGAGCTCGCCCAGGGTGCACAATTCGGCGAGCTGGGCCTGGTCGGTCGCGTCGGCCAGGCCGCCGGGGCGGAGGCCGTCGCCGATGGAGAAGGTGACGTCATGCTGGCGCATGATGTCGCAGATGTCCTCCCACATGGTGTACATGAGGTTCTGGCGGTGGTGGGTGATCATCCACTTGGCCAGGAGCGAGCCGCCGCGCGAGACGATGCCGATCAGGCGGTTGCGGACATAGGGCAGGTGTTCGCGGAGCACGCCGGCGTGGATGGTGAAATAGTCGACGCCCTGCTCGGCCTGGCGGGTGAGGGTCTCGCGGACGACGGCCTCGTCGAGGTCTTCGATCTTTCGGCCGATGATCATCGAATAGATCGGCACCGTGCCGATGGGGACGGCCGAGTTCTGGATGATGGCAACGCGGGTGGCGTCGAGGTCGCCGCCGGTGGAGAGATCCATGACGGTGTCGGCGCCCCAGCGCTCGGCCCAGTGAAGTTTCTCGACCTCTTCGTCGGTGGAAGAGGAGACGGGGCTGGCGCCCATGTTGGCGTTGATCTTGGTCTTGGTCGCCCGGCCGATGGCCATGGGGTCGAGCTTGTGGCGCAGGTGATTGATGTTGGCGGGGATGACCATGCGCCCGGCGGCGACTTCGTCGCGCACCTGCTCGGGCGTCAGGTGGGGCTCGCGCTCGGCCACCCGGCGCATCTGGGGCGTGATCAGGCCCAGGCGGGCGTGTTCGAGCTGGGTGATGGGGGCGAATGCGGCCCCGGGCGAAGCGGGCAGCGCGACGGCGCGGATCGGGCGGCCTTCGAACTCGGGAAGCCCGTGGGCGAGGCAGCCTTCGCGGTGAGACGGTGCGGGCTCGATGGTCCAGCCGGCGGGGAGGAAGTGCCAGGCGGTCTTGTCGCTGGGGGCGGGCATGCCGGGCGTATCGGGCGACGAAAAAGACCAGGGCGTGCCGACGCGCGGGGGGTTGGCGAACGAGCCGGGGGTGGTGCCGGCACGCGACGAGGACGGGTTGTATCCGAGCGGCGGGAGCGTGTAGTCGACGCCGTGAGGGGCGAGCCCGTTGCCGGGGGTGCCGCCCGGTCGGGCGACGTAGGCCGACGGCGATGAGGCGGAGGACGAAGCGGCGTGGCCGTTTGTGAGTTTGCCGCTGGCGTGGTGGGCGGTCGAGGACATCAAGGCTCCCGAGAGTGTTGGGGCACAGGGGAGCGCGATGCCGCGGGACGGGGGTACGTCGGTGACGGCACGCTTCGCTTCCCTACGCCGGTGTTAGCCGGATCAGGTTCGGAGGGTCTGTCTCAGCGGCGGATGTTGGCCGGCCGCACCCCTAGCGAACGCGTTGTTCGAGGGGAGTATATGCAGGGTCGGCGCGGAGTGCTATGTGCGGATTGCATGCGATGACCGGTTGAGGTCGGCAGTGGGCGTGAGAAATCGGCGGTGGGCTGTCGGCGGTGGGCGGTGGAGAAAAAGAAAAAGCCCGGACTGCTGCGTGAAGCGAGTCCGGGCGGGGGTCGGATGGCCGTCTCCTCGGGCGGGCGGCCGACCGTGGGTGGGCAGGCTGTGGTCTGGCCTGCCCCGGGGAGCGAGCGAACTCTCAGCGGCGTCGGCGGCCGGCGAGCAGGGCAAGGCCTGCCAGCGCGGGCAGGGCCGCGCCGGGCTCGGGGACGACAAAGCCGTGCGAAGCGAGCAGCGCGACGGCGGCGGCATCGAGGCCCGAGGGGCCGGTGGGTGTGCCGCCGTTGAAGCTCAGGCCGTAGTTGCCCAGCAGTTCGCCCAGGTCGCTGAAGCCGGTCTCGCCGTCGAGGTTGAAGTCGGTGTCGAGGCCGGCGGCGACGACGCCGTAATCACCCAGGAGCAGGCCCAGGTCGTCGAAATCGACATCGGCATCGCGGTCGGAATCGCCGGGGATGAACAGGTCGGCGTCGGCCGACGGACCGGAGAAGAACGTGTAGACATCGCCGTCGCCCAGTGGGCGGTTGTTGCGGACGTTGGCCTCGCGGTCTTCGGCGACCAGGAGGACATAATCAACACCGGCGGTGTACTGGCGGTCGTTGATGGCCGAGGAGCGGTTGGAGACGATGCCCAGGAAGTCGGCGCTGCCTGCGGGGCCGTAGAGGCCGTTCTCGAGCGCGTCGAAATCGTCGGCGTCGGTCGATGGGTTGAAGCTGCCCTCATAGACGAAGATGCGGCCGAAGAAGCCGAGGTCGGCGAAGTCGCCGTCGGCGAAGCGGGCGAGGATGTCGTATTCGCCCGTGGTGTCAACGCGGAACGGCATGGCGAAGTACTGATTCTGGAAGGGCGTGCCGCCGGTCGGGCCGTTGATGAAGGCGGTGAACTGCTGGGCGGTGTTGAAGATGTTGTAGTTGGGCAGGCCGGTGACGTTGCCGGTGCGGACGTCGGTTCGGCCGTAGGCGCGGTGGCGGGCGTTGGCGACGCCGGCGCCCTGGAGCGTCAGCAGCGGGTTGGACCAGGTCGCCCCGGCCGATCCGGTCTGGCGATAGGCGATGTCGATGTCGCCGCCGGCGTAGGATTGGTCGAGCACGCCTGTCCAGGTGAGCCGGAAGCCGTTGGCCACGCCATCGATGGGCACGGCGGTGACGGCGGGGTTTTCATCGAAGTCGAGAAACTCGGTGCTCTGGGGGGGCTCGGGGTTGGCCGGAGGGTTTGCGGTGCCGAGGTAGCTGCCGAAACGGATCTTGGCCTCGTCAACGCTCGAGCCGGAGTCGCCGACCCAATCGACGGAAAATGTGTATCGAGAGAAGGCGCCCGAGGCGAACGAGCTGACGGTGTACGGCGGGTTGGGGCTGGTGGGCTGAAGCACCTGGGCGGCGGCATTCTGATCGACCAGATAGAAGGTCGACCCGCCGGGCACGGAGATCGAGCCGGTCTGATACGTGCCGGGGGCGACACGGTCAATGTTTTGTCCGAAGGCGGTCACGGCGGGCAGCGTGGCAAGGCACGCGGCGACGACGACGCAGGGCCGGAGGGTAAGCATCGCGATTCTCTCCCAGATTGTCGGAAAATTCGGCATGAGGGCGGGGTCAGCGCCCGCGGCTGGTTGCCCCGACTCTATCACAGCCGGGCCCGGCGTCAAACACTTTCGAGGAATTGTTCCAGGAACTTTTTCACGATCGAGTTGGCTTGGGATTGCTGTTGATACGCACGCGACCTCTCCTGAAGCTACGGACATGGCAGTCTCCAACGAATGGTGCGGCGGCGAGTGGTGTCCGGTTCTGCGTAGGGGCAAGGTCATGTCAGTGTTTCCCTTGTTCCTGATCGCGCTGCTCGGCACCGATTTACTCGCGGCAGATCCGTCGAGTCATACCGAGGGTGAAGCGCCGTCCGGCGGTTCACCCCCTGTCGCGCGCCCCAAGGAACCCGAGGCAGAAAAGGCTGTCGATCAGTCAGCGCTCGATGATGCCGGCGTGAAGTCGCCGGCCGAGATGAATGAAATCGGTAAGGCCTATCTGTTTGGTGTGGGCCGACCGGTGGACGACAGCAAAGCCGTCGAGTGGTTCCGCAAGGCGGCCGAGGCGGGGGACGCCGGGGGCATGTACAACCTCGGCGTGATGTACGCGGGCGGGCGCGGCGTGGCGCAGGACGACGCCGAGGCGGTGAAGTGGTACCGCAGGGCGGCCGACGTGGGGCACGCAGGCGGCATGAACAACCTCGGCGCCATGTACGATAAAGGTCGTGGCGTGGCGCAGGACTACGCGGAGGCGGTAAAATGGTTTCGCAGGGCGGCCGAAGCGGGGAGCGCCGGGGGCATGTTCAACCTCGGCGTGGCGTACGAGACCGGCGACGGCGTGGCGCAAGACGACGCGGAGGCGGTGAAGTGGTACCGCAGGGCGGCCGACGCGGGGGAGGTACGAGGCATGACCAACCAAGGGTGGATGTATGCGACCGGCCGCGGCGTGGCGCGCGACGACGCGGAGGCGGTGAAGTGGTACCGAATGGCGGCCGAGGCGGGGGACCCTAAGGCGATGTTCAACCTCGGTGTGATGCACGCGAACCGTCTTGGCGTCGTGCGTGACGACGCGGAGGCGGTGAAGTGGTACCGCAAGGCGGCCGACGCGGGGGACGCCAGTGGTATGAACAACCTGGGCTTGATGTACGAGAGCGGCCGCGGCGTGGCGCGTGACGACGCG
>CAZBOE010000002.1:41730-55165 GCA_964493365.1 uncultured Tepidisphaeraceae bacterium
TGGGGCATGTTCAACCTCGGCGTGGCGTACGAGAACGGCCGCGGCGTGGCGCAGGACGAAACGGAGGCAGCGAAGTGGTACCGCAAGGCGGCCGAGCTGGGGAACGTACAGGGCATGGTCAACCTCGGCGTGATGTACGAGAACGGCCGCGGCGTGGAGCGTGACGACGCGGAGGCGGTGAAGTGGTACCGCAAGGCGGCCGAGGCGGGGAACGCAAAGGGCATGGTCAAACTCGGCTTGTTGTACGCGAAAGGCCGCGGCGTGGCGGAGGATGACGTGGAGGCGGCAAAGTAATACCGCAAGGCGGCCGAGGCCGGGGACGCCATAGGAATATTTGGCCTCAGCGCGATGTACGAGGAAGGCCGCGGCGTGGCGCGTGACGAGGCGGAGGCGGTGAAGTGGTACCGCAGCGCGGCTGCTCTGGGTGATGCGGCTGCTCGGGCGAACTTGCGTCGCCTCGGTAGGACGCCGTAACGGAGTCGGCGGGTCGAGCGGAGGGTCGGTGTCTCCCTTGAGCCGGGAATAAGGCTTCATCATCGCGCCGACTGCTGGGGCGTTGCATCGCGGGACGTCAGCAGCAGAGCTTTCTTCGTGGCACGTTGACCGGTGCCGCGTTTCGGTTCCACGCCAGGTCGCACTGTATGCTGCGATCACTACGGCGTTCCGTTGTGGTTCCCAACCCTCGAAGCGGGAAGGTCAACCGGCACCGGTGGTATCGCGCGCTGCGCGCGGTTAGACCCACCGATCAAGGTGTCGACGTCTCCATCGTATTGCCGGTCTTTGCTTGCAGTTGACCCGTGCCGGCCGGCGGCTCTTGTCGGATCTCTCGATCCTTCACTTCACTTCGGTCAGCTCCGGGAGTTGTACCGGGTCTGGCGGTCGGGTTTGGAGGTCGACCATGTGGCGGTATCGGCCGGAGGCGGCCATGAGCTGGTCATGGGTGCCCTGCTCGGCGATGCGGCCCTGGTCGATGACGACGATGCGGTGGGCGGTGCGGATGGTGCTCAGGCGGTGGGCGATGACGAAGCAGGTGCGGTTGCGCATGAGGGTCGTGAGGCTGGATTGGATGAGCCGCTCGGATTCGGTGTCGAGGTTGCTGGTGGCTTCGTCGAGGATGAGGATGCGCGGGTCGGCGAGAATGGCGCGGGCGATGGTGAGGCGTTGGCGCTGGCCGCCGGAGAGTCGGACGCCGCGCTCGCCGATGAGGGTGTCGTAGCCGTGATCGAGGAGCGAGACGAATTCGTGTGCGTTAGCGAGTTGTGCGGCGCGGATGACGTCCTGGCGGGTGGCGTGGCGGCGGCCGTAGGCGATGTTGTCGGCGATGGTGCCGTCGAAGAGAAAGGTGTCTTGTTCGACGATGCCCAGCAGCTTTCGGTAGGAGTCGACGGTGATGTCGCGGAGGTCTACGCCGTCGAGGGAGATGACGCCGGCGGTGGGGTCGAAGAATCGGGCGACGAGATTGCACAGGGTGGTCTTGCCCGCGCCGCTGGGGCCGACGAGGGCGACGGTCTGCCCGGCGGGTACATCGAGGTTGATGTCGAAGAGGACCTGCTTGGGGGCGGCTTCGGGTTTGGTGTCGGGTTTGGCGCTATGGGGCGGCGCGCTGTGGCCGTTGGATGATGCGGCGCGGCCGGGCGAAGCGTGATCGGGCGATGACGGCGTGACGCCGGGCGGGCGTTTGGCGCGGGTGGGCTGATAGGCGAATGAGACGTTTTCAAAGCGGATGTGGCCGGCGGTGGCGGCGCGGGTGACCCGCTTGGCGCCGGGGCGGTCGGGCATCTCGAGCGGCTCGGCGAGCAGGTCGAGCGTGCGGTCGAGGCCGGCGAGGTTGTTCTGCAGGCTGGTGGCGGTGCCGGCGAGGGTGGCGATGGGGCCCAGCAGCGCGGCGAGATAGCCGAGGAACATCACGAGATCGCCGGTGGTGAGGGCCTGGTCGACGGTGATGGTTCCGGCGTCGAGGCGGGCGTAGTCGGTGAGGATGCGGTTGCCGCCATACCACATGAGGATGGCCGACGCGGTGGGGATGAGGACCGACCACGCCGCCTCGACCGAGCGGGCCCAGAGCCACGAGAGGATCTCCTGGCGGGCCATGAAGTGGTTGTTGGCGGTGAAGGCGGCGGCCTCGGAGCGCTGGCGTGAAAACGAGCGGACGATGCGCATGCCGCCGAAGCTTTCGGTGGTCTGAGCGTCGACGCGGCGGCGGGTGTCGCGGATGTCGCGCCAGAGGGGGCGGATGCGGGCGATCCAGGTGCGGTGGGTGATCCAGACGGTGGGCAGGATCAGCAGCGAGCCGGCCAGCAGACGCCAGTCGGTCAGGGCGAGGATCAGCAGCGACCCGGCGAGCTGCACGATGGCACGCCAGGGGTTGTAGAGCATGTTGAAGACCAGTTCGCCCGTGCCGCCGGCGTCTTCGCGGAGCATGGAGGTGACGCCGCCCGACTTCATCTCATAGACACGGTGCAGCGGAAGGCGGACGGCATGCTCGAAAGCGCGGCGGCGCGTCGAGACGGCGACGCGCTTGGCGATGCGCGTGGCATGCCAGCGCGACCAGTTGCTCACCAGCATGGCGCTGATCGCCAGCGCGATCATGCTGACCGCGATGATCGCCAGCAGCATGCGGGGCTGGTCGGCGGGGATGTGGCGGGCGATGAACTGGGGTATCTCGCCGGGCAGGGGTTTGTCGTCGAGCACGTTGTCGAAGACGAGCTTGGTGCCATAGAGGGGGACCAGGCCCAGCAGCGTGGCGACCGAGAGCATGCCCAGCGCGGCGCAGAGAATGGCGCGGTGGCCGGCGAGCAGCGACCAGAACTCGCGCAGGAGCGTGGGGAAGGAACGGGCGCGGGGGCCGGTGTTTCTGCGGTCGCGGCCTGTTCCGCCCCCCCTGCCGCCGCCGTCGCTGCCCGGGCTGTGCGGCCCACCGGCCGCGTCTTTGGGGCGGTTCTTGAGATCGATGCGGTACTGGGTGTACTGGCGACGGCTGGAACGGAGCGGCATACGCCAATGGTAGTGGGGACGCGGGCGTGATGTTAGCCGGAGGCAAACCCCCGGCGGGCTCGGCAAAGACAAAGGGCGGCGGGCTGCCGGTGATTGTCGGAAGCGGATTGGTGTTGCTACGCCCCGGCCGCGAGCGGGCCGGAGGCGACGGTGTGCAGCCGTAGGCGTGTGCCGGCGGCCGCTTTGGCGGATTCAGTGCGATTGGGCTTTTGCGGTCGAGGGGTTTACGCCGCGTCGAGGAGGAGGGCGGCTCGACCCGACCAGCGGAGTGTGCGGTAGGGGCGGAGCGTGATGGGCGAGCCCTGGAGCAGCGGTGCGATGGCGGGGATGTCGGTGTCGCGCGTGTCGGCCAGCAGCAGGATCGACGCGGGGGCGTGCGGATTGATCATCGGGGCGGCGGCGTCATTCGCGGGCGAGCCGGGGTTGGTTGTGGGGGCGGCCGGGGCGGGTCGCAGCGCCCAGGCGATGAGCTGGCGGCTGTCAGTGAGCCAGCGGTGGAGCCGACCCAGGCGGGCGAGTTGCGGAAGGTCGAGCCCGAAGGCGGCCATCGCGATGGTCAATGCGCCGTCGGATCCGACGGCGAGCCGCGCGGGCAGGTCGTGGGGCAGCTGAAGCTCGACCGGCGCTAGGCCGGCGGCGCGGATGGCGGCCGACAGGACGTCGGGCAGGTCGCCGGTCGAGAGCTCGATCACATCATCGCCGGCGGGGTCGGTGGCGGACTGATCGACGAGCGCTTCGCCGGCAGGCGAGGTGAGCGCGACGGACGGGTCAGACGCCGCGTCGTGTGGCAGGGGTGTGAGATCGGCCGGCGCTGACATCGCGGCGGAGGGGGCGGCGGCCTGCGTGTCATCGAACAGGGGGATTGGGGCGTGATCGGCGGGCTCATCGGTGACGATGCGGAGCGCTGATCCGCCGGCGGAGTCGAAGGCGGTGTTGGGGCAGAGGGTCAGCGCACCCAGCGGCGAGCCGAGGGCGAAGGCGGCGTGGTCGTCGTCGAGCGAGTTGTGGTCTGCGGGCGACGAGAGCGCGTGAGACGAGAGCGCAGGCGATGTCGACGGCGACGCGACAGACGACGCGAGTAACGAACCGGCGGGCGCGGGGGATGCGGCGATTGCGGGGGAGGGGCTGTCGTCGCCGGGCGCGCCTGAGGCGCTGGCCGACTGACGCGGGGCTGCTGCAGGCATGGCATCGGCGGCGGCGGGGTTGCCGGGTGGGGGCGGCAGGTCTTGCGAGCCGGCGGATTCGGCGAACGGATCGCCCGCCGCGGAAGGGGCGGCATCGCCCGATGAACCGCAGGCGGCGCGGGTGAGGAGGTCGGCGACGAGTTGCCAGTGCTCGGCGGGGAAGGCGTCGGGATCGGCTTGATACGAGACCACCTCGCTGCCGATCGACGCCGTGAATGCCCGGCCGGTGTGGCCGGCGGTTTGCGACTGCGCGTCGGGCGGGGCGATGGTCTCGTGGGTGGTCAGACGCCAGCCGACGAAGTGATCGAGCGTGCTGCTGAGCCGGGCGAAGACCGACTCGCCCTGCTGCTCGCTGCCGAAGACGGCAGCGCCGACAACACCCCGGCGCAGCGGCGACACAGCCTTGAGCAGGCGATAGGCGCTGACGACATCGGAGTCGAGCCGCCCGCAGAGGATCGTCCAGCGGCGGGCCACCAGCAGCAGCACGCGGCCCTCGGGCGACCGCGGCGCGCGAACGGCCACCACCCACCGATCAATGTCGAGATCGAGCTCGGCCATCGCGGCGCGCAGGGCGGCGGGCTCGTCGCAGATCTCGGCGGGCGTGTCTTCGGGCGTGTCGAAGAGACGAATGCTGATGCCGCCGCTGTCGACCTCGAGCAGCGCGACGCGCTGGCCCTGGGCGGTGAGGTGGGCGCAGTAGTCACAGGTGCGGGCGAACTGCTGCGGGCCCAGGTGGGCGGCCAGCACGACCTCGGCGGGCGTGTGGAGCAGTTCGGCAGAGAGCGGTGCGGGTTTGGCTGGCGACATCAACGGCGCGGCAGGCCTCACCGCGGACGCCGATGCGCCGCCCGAAGACGAAGCCAGCCGCGACAGCGCGGGCGAAAGCGGCGCGGGCTCGTTGGTAAACGCACGAGCCGGGGCGGCGAGCAACACGGACGAGGCGGATCGCGCTGCGTGGCCGGCCCTGTCTGCGCCGGCCGCCTCGACGAGGCTTGCCGACTCGGCGATTGATGAGGGGGGAAAATCGAAAGAGAAGGGGTCATGGCCGACCGCGGGCGGAACGGCGACGGGGGCGATGGCGACGGGGGCGGCGGAGGTCGGGGCGATCGTGACCGCCGGATCGCGCGGTGAGGGCAGCACGGCGGGCTGCGTGTCGCGGGCGGGTTCTGGCTCGACGGCGGCCCTCGCCGGATTGTCGGACGAAGACGCGCGTGGCGGAATCCGCACGGGGCGTTTGACCGGCCCGTCACCGGCTCCGGTCTGGTGGGCTTCGCGGACGGCGCTGAGGAACAGGTGAGAGATGGCCGAGATCGAAGCGGGGTCGGCCTGCGGTGGTGTTGTTGCGGCGGTGCCGCGGACGGGCGGGGTCGATGGCTGGCTGACGCAAGACATGGGGTTGTCCTCGTGCTGCGATCGACGCCCCCCGGCGCGCCCGCACCAGGCGGGCGCGGGCGACGGTCAATCGACTTCGATGACGTTGTTCAGTTCGCCGAAGTTGTTCGACTCGACATAGCTGTTGTTGGGGTCGGTGATCCAGTTTCCGTCGACGACCAGTCGGTAGCGATATCGGCCGGGGCCGAGCGGAAGGCGGGTGCTCCAGACGCCCTGCTCGTCGCGGTTGAGCGGCGTCGCGACGGGCGACCAGCCGTTGAAGTCGCCCGCAAGCTGGACCTTGCCTGCCGAGTCAAACCGGCCGGCGAAGAGCACGTCGTGGCCGATCTGCCGGGCGCCGTAAATCTCTTCGATCTTCTGCTCGGTGGTCAGCGCACGAGCCTGCGTCGGCTCCGCCTCAGGGGCGTCGGCCGAGAGGGATTCCTGACGGTGCGAGGCGGTCATCGGCTCGGCGGACCATGCTTCGGCGGCGGCCGTCGTCTCGGCAAGGGGCGCGGGCGCGGTGCGGATGTCGAGGTGGTGATCGCCCTTTGCTTCGAGGGCGGCGATGCGGTTGATCGGCGCCGCCGGAGCGGCGACGGTGACGGCGACACCCGAGAGGTCGGGCGTGGCGAGCGTCGAGGCGGTCAGGTCGGGCAGGTCGGCCGCGGGGCTGCGGGGCTGGTCGCGGAGGTCTTCGCCGGCAAAGTCGCCCGAGTCGAAGTTGTTGGCGACGCTCTGGTCGAGCAGCGCGGTCGAGACGGTGTGACGTCCGAACTGAAGGTTGGTGAGCTGAGCGAGCTGCTTGGCGCGCTGGACGAGTTCTGCGGGGCGCGAGAGGGGCTCTTCGCCCGGCTCGTCGATGTCGATCGGGCGGTGGCCCATGAGCTCGCGGGCGAGGTTGACGAAGTCTTTATAGCCGCGTGAGCCGGGGTCGTATTCGGTGATGGGCTGGCCGAAGCTGGCGGCCTCTTTGAGCTTGGTGTTGAAGTTGACGGTGCTCTCCATCATCTGGCCCTTGAAACGCGAGCGCATTTCAGAGAGCACTTCGCGGGCGAGCTTGGTGCGGGTGTCGTAGAGGGTGGGCAGGATGCGGATCTGGACGGATCGGCCGGTCTGCTCGCGCAGGTGGTCGAGCGTCTGCATCATGCGGGTCAGCCCATGAAGGCTGAAGAACCCGGTCTCGACGGGCACGATCACTTCGTCGGCGGCGCGCAGGGCGTTGAAGGTGATGAGCCCGACGCTGGGCGGGCAGTCGATGATGCACCACTTGTATTGCCCGCGGACTGTTTCGAGCGCGCGAACAAGGCGGTCCTCGCGTCCGGGCCGGCCGGCGAAGACCTGCTCGAAGGCCGCGAGCTTGAGGTTGGCCGGGGCGAGATCAAAATCGGAAGCGATCTGCCAGACCGTCTCGGCCAGCCGCATCGGCTTGCCGTCGGACGGTTCGATGAGCGCGTCATAGACGGTCTTTTCGATCTGGGCCTCGGGCACGGCCAGCCCCACGGCGCAGTGGCCTTGAGGGTCCATGTCGACCAGCAGTGTTTTTTCACCCAGCCGGGCCAGACATGCGGCCAGATTGATGCTGGTGGTGGTCTTCCCGCAGCCGCCTTTTTGATTGATGATGGCGATGGTGCGCATCGATAACCTTCCTTGGTCCTGCCGCGGCGGGGCGTTTCGCGTCCGTGGATCAGCCCGTTAAGCCGCTTGTTAGGGCAAATCGACAGGGAAGGCTAAGGGGCTTGAATTTATCGGAAGGAAAGTCAGCGGGTCGGATCCGGGCGGAGATGGGCGGTCGGCAGTAGGCAGCGCGGGAGGGGGAACGGGCAGCAGGCAGCAGGCAGCGGGCAGTCGGCAGAGGGAGCGGGCGACGATCTTATGAAGCGTTACGTGTGCGGGTTTTATTTTTCGGGCGACCGGTCGCGTGTTGTGCTGATTCGAAAGAATCGGCCGGCGTGGCAGGCGGGGTCGTTGAACGGGGTCGGTGGCAAGATCGAGCCGGGGGAGACGCCGGTGATGGCGATGCGGCGTGAGTTCCGCGAGGAAACGGGGGTGGACGTAGCCGACGACCGCTGGACGGCGGTGCTGCGCCTCAGCGGCCGCGACGATGCCGGCTCGGGTGTCGGCTGGGAGGGGGTGTTCTTCCGGGCTTTCGGCGACATCGACGCCTGCCGGACGACGACCGACGAGCAGCTCGAGATCCATCGTGTTGCCGCCCTGCCGCGGGAGCAGGTGATCGCCAACCTGAACTGGATCATCCCGCTGATGCTCGACCTCGACCTGGCGGAGGGGGTGTATCGGATCGCCGCGATCGACGGCAATCTTGATCGAGCAGCACGACTTCAGGAGGAATGAAATGACGGTCATACCCCTCAGCAACATTAACTCACTAAAGCATTTGCGATTGGACAACCTTCAAGGCCGAATCATCCCATTGCATCCAGTCCACGACGGTTTGCGTTGGCATCTCTGGATCATCGATGGCGATCGCGTACGTGATTTTGAGCCAGTTGACGTCTGTGAGGCGTATTACTTCGGCAGCAAACGAGTCAGCAATGATGACCTCTGCATCCAGTTTCTTGAATTTATTAATCAGAGGGCGCTCTGGCCGGACGTCAGCAGTCTATCCGATGCAATATTGTCCGATATACTCAATATCGCAGCAAGCTTCGAGAAACTAAGAATTCTGCACTCAAGCCGGGACGATATCAATTGCGCTCGGATGGTTCTAACGGAAATTGAGTATCTTTTTGTCACAGGACGGAGCATCTTTGACCTGCTACAGGAGATAATCAGGTCTCTTTGGCGGAGGTCGCGGATGCAGGGAAATAGGGTGAAATGTGCCGATTTGCCAGAAACTTACTCAAAAATGATCTCGTTAACCGTCGAGCAGTTACAGAACAAGTATGCATTGCCGCCCAGAATCGCCGAGGCCTACATCAAGACCAATGAATTCTTCGTGTGGCTGAGAGCGTTCCGCGATCTAATTGCCCACAGGGGCGCAACAACAGGTATAGTCTTTGGCACTATTTTGGGATTTTGCGTCGATATCCAGCGATCCCCATTTCGTGATATGAGAATATGGTGCAGAGAGAATACTCAACCGAACAATCTTGGTTCGCTTCTGTCTGCGATATCATACATCGTGTACTCCATCCTTGCGGCGCTTGATCGTTTTACTATCGCGCTCCTTGAGAATGACGAATGGCCCCCGCAGATATCGCCCGATTACCGTCTTTTCGTTCGCGGTCACCACCTACAGTGGATTCGAGATTGCCAGGACCGGATTGTCACGAGGCCATGGCTGGAGTGAGGGCCTGCTTTACTCCCGGTTCATCATGAAGGTGGCGACCTGCTCAAAGAATGGCCTGAGCTCATCGGTCGCGGGCTGGGGGAGGTTGGTTTCGGCCAGCGCTTCGGACATCAGCTCGATCCACCGGTCGCGGGCGGCCTGGTCGATGGCGAAAGGCATGTGGCGCATGCGGAGTCGTGGGTGGCCGCGGGATTGGATGTAGCGCTCGGGTCCGCCGAAGCGGAAGACGAGGAAGTCGCGCAGGCGGGTTTCGGAGCCTTCCCAGTCGTCGGGGGGATACATGGGGCCGATGATCGTGTCGGTGCGGACGCGGCGGTAGAAGGCGGCGACAAGGCGGGTGAAGCCGTCTTCGCCGATCAGTTCATAGAGCGTGGGGGCAGACATGGGGCCAGTGTAGTGCGTTGACGGCGCGATTCACCCCGGGTGACCCATGGGGGCGGTGATCGCCGGGCGGATCGGGCGGTAATCGGGCAGGTGAGCCTGGCAGCGATCAGCCGGCCGAGCCTGCGACCCACCGTATTGCCGATCGCGGCGATACGTGTGATGTCGGCGACATAAGCTCGCGTCGCCGGCGCCGCAGGGCCGTGGCGCCGCGGCGGCAAAGCCTCTCACCGTGGCGGTTACTTCCGCGTCAGTCGAACGATCACGTCGGGGGCGTTGAGGGCGAGGTAGATGGCGCCGTCGGGGCCGACCTTGACGTCGCGGATGCGGCCCATGCCCTTGAGCAGGATCTGATCGCTCGCGGATTTCTCTCCGTCGAGCTTGATCAGGCGGAGTTCCTGGAAAGCCAGGGCGCCGGCCAGCAGGTGATTCTGCCAGCGGGGGAACTCATCACCCTGGTAAAACGCCAGCCCACACGCGGCGATCGAGGGCGTCCACTGGATCACGGGCTGTTCCATGCCCTCTTTGTGGGTCAGGTCGCTGACCTTGGTGCCATTGTAGTTGATGCCGTAGGTGATGACCGGCCAGCCGTAGTTTCGGCCGGACTGGATGAGGTTGAGCTCATCGCCGCCGCGCGGGCCATGCTCGGTGGCCCAGAGTTGGTCGGTCTCGGGATGGATGGCCATGCCCTGCTGGTTGCGGTTGCCGTAGGAGAAGATCGAGGGATAGGCATCGTCGCGGCCGACGAACGGGTTGTCGGCGGGGATCGAGCCGTCGCGGTTGATGCGATGGACCTTGCCGTTGGGCCTGGAGAGGACTTGGGCGTCGTCCTGTCGGCCGCGCTCACCGATGCAGAAATAGAGATGCCCGGCGTCGTCGAAGACGATGCGACAGCCGAAGTGGTTGCCGCCGGTGGTGTAGTGTTCGGGCCGGGCTTCGAAGAGCACCTGCTGATCGACCCATCGGCCATCGACGATTTTCCCGCGGACGATGCGGGTCATGGCCCCCCTGCCGCCTTCGACGGGGTTGCGGTGGCTGTAGCTGAGATAGACCCACGGCTCTTTGTCGTATTCGGGATCGACGGCGACATCGAGCATGCCGCCCTGGCCGGCGTCGACCACCTCGGGGGTGCCGGCGATCGGCTCGGAGAGCGTGCCGGTCTTGAGATCGAGCAGGCGAACGGGCCCGGGCTTTTCGGTGACGATGGCGGTTGTGGCGTTAATGAAGGCGATGCCCCAGGGCGTGCGCAAATCCCGCGCGACGACATCGACCGCCATGACGTAATCGGGTGTGCGGATCTCGGTCGGGAGCCGCTGCGCCTCTGCTGCGGCGGCGGGAAACACGAGGGCGGCAAGCAGAGCGAGCGAGCGGAGGGGAGGGTTGATCATGGCGGATGATAGTTGCGGACTCGGGTCGTCGACGGCCGGCACCGGACAATGTGCCGGTCGGTGACCGGCCAGCGGCCGGACGGTTGCGGGACATTGCGGGCGGCGATTGTACGTTTCAGCAGGCCGGGTATTCAAATCCGTGCGTGGAGCCGGGTCGGGGGTGTGGCAGCCGGTCGCATGCGACATTCTACACCGGGGGAAGAGGGCGAATTGGGGCGTTGCCGTTGCGATGAAGTAGTAGGATGCGCCGATGCGGGAGCGACCCTCCCGCGGGCAAACTTGTCAGGAGCACAACTCATGTCGGCTACAGCGATTCGCACCTCGGTAGATCCCGTCTCGACGCCAGTGACCACGACCGCGGAGGGCTTTGTCCGCGGGCGGTGGAACGCGACGATCGACGTGCGCGATTTCATCCAGCGCAACTACCAGCCCTACGAAGGCGACGAATCCTTTCTCTCGGGCCCCACCGACCGGACGACCGCCCTGTGGGCGCGGGTGACGGAACTGACCGGCGAAGAGCTGAAGCGCGGCGTGCTCGATGCCGACACGGCCGTGCCGACCTCGATCACCGCCCACAAGCCCGGATACATCGATAAAGATCTCGAGGCGGTGGTGGGCCTGCAGACCGATGCCCCGCTTAAGCGGGCGATCTTCCCCAACGGCGGACTGCGGATGGTGAAGGACTCGCTCAAGGCCTACGGCTTTGACCTCGATCCGGCGATCGAGGAAGTGTTCACCAAGTATCGCAAGACGCACAACGACGGGGTGTTTGACGGATACACCGCCGAAATGCGGGCGGCGCGCAAGAGCGGGATCATTACGGGCCTGCCCGACGCCTACGGGCGCGGGCGGATCATCGGCGATTACCGCCGCGTGGCGCTCTACGGCGTCGACCGGCTCGTTGAAGACAAGAAGCAGCAGCACACATCGCTCGAGCACGGGGCGATGACCGACGAGCTGATCCGCCTGCGCGAGGAGATTGCCGAGCAGGTCAGGGCGCTGGGCGAACTCAAGGCGATGGCCCGGGCCTATGGCTATGACATCTCGAAGCCCGCGACGACCGCCCGCGAGGCGTTTCAGTGGCTCTACTTCGGCTACCTCGCGGCGGTCAAAGAACAGAACGGCGCGGCCATGTCGCTGGGCCGGTGCTCGACCTTCCTCGACATCTACATCCAGCGCGACCTCGACCGCGGCGCGATCACCGAGGCGACGGCACAGGAGCTGGTCGATCACTTCGTGATGAAGCTGCGGATGGTGCGATTCCTGCGCACGCCGGCCTACAACAGCCTCTTCAGCGGCGACCCCACCTGGGTGACCGAGGCCATTGCGGGCGTGGGCGTCGATGGCCGACCGCTGGTGACGCGGACGAGCTACCGCTTCCTGCACACGCTCTACAACCTGGGCCCGGCGCCGGAGCCCAACCTGACCGTGCTCTGGTCGACCAAGCTGCCCGAGGCGTTCAAGCGATACTGCGCCCGCGTGTCGATCGAGAAGAGCGCGATTCAATACGAAAACGACGACCTGATGCGGCCGACCTATGGCGACGACTATGGCATCGCCTGCTGCGTGTCGGCGATGAAGATCGGCAAACAGATGCAGTTTTTCGGCGCCCGCGCCAACCTGGCCAAGGCGATGCTTTATGCCATCAACGGCGGCCGCGACGAGGTGAGCGGCGAGCAGGTCGGCCCGCCGCTGGAGCCGGTGCGCGACGACGTGCTGAGTTATGAGGTCGTTCGTGAACGCTACGAGCGGACGCTCGACTGGCTGGCCGAGCTGTATGTCAACACGCTCAACGTGATCCACTACATGCACGACAAGTATTGCTACGAGCGGATCGAGCTGGCGCTGCACGACCGCGATGTCGAGCGGTTCTTCGCGACGGGCGTGGCGGGCCTTTCGGTGGCGGCCGACGCGTTGTCGGCGATCCGCTACGGCAAGGTCACGGTCGTCCGCAACGAGACGGGCCTGGCGGTCGATTACAAGACCGAGGGCGATTATCCCAAGTACGGGAACAACGACGACCGGGTCGACCGGATGGCGGTCGAGCTGGTGCGCGGGTTTATGGAGCGCATCCGCCGGCAGCACACCTATCGCAACGCGACCCCGACGATGTCGGTGCTGACGATCACGAGCAACGTGGTGTATGGTCAGATGACCGGCAGCACGCCCGACGGCCGCAAGCACGGCGAGCCCTTCGCGCCGGGTGCCAACCCGATGCACGGGCGCGACAGCTGCGGCGCGGTCGCGTCGCTGGCGAGCGTCGCGAAGCTGCCCTATGAAGCGGCGCGCGACGGCATCAGCTACACGTTCTCGATCGTCCCGTCGGCGCTGGGCCGAACCGACAACGACCGCGCCAGCAACCTGGTCGGTCTGATCGACGGCTATTTCACCGACGGCGGCCACCACATCAACGTCAACGTCTTCGACCGCAAAACGCTCGAGCACGCGATGGAACACCCCGAGCTGTATCCCCAGCTCACGATCCGCGTCAGCGGCTATGCCGTAAACTTCGTCAAGCTCACGAAGCAGCAGCAGCTCGACGTGATCAACCGGACGTTCCACGAATGTTGTTAGCCGGTGGTGTCAGCCAGTGCTGTTTGCCGGTGTTTTCAGCCGGCGTTGTTAGCAGATCGTGCAGCGGCGCTGATGGCGCTTGATCCCGTCGCCAGCGCGGGGCAGCCGACTGGCGGCGCAGATCAGGAAGCGTCGGCCGTCGGCGGCCCGAGACCATGGTCCGTCGGCCGGGCGGATGCCGGGCTGGCGCGGCGTGCCATGCCGCCTGCGGAATTGATGTACTTTCGCCACCC
>CAZBOE010000002.1:55175-58820 GCA_964493365.1 uncultured Tepidisphaeraceae bacterium
TGCCAATGTCGCACACGCTGAGCCAGCTTCTTCCGCCTTGTGTGCCTCATGTCGAGCGGACGGAGGAGGCGGCCGACGGCACGGGGCTGGTCGAGTCAGGGCGCGTCGCGGTCACCAGCGGCTATGTTCACTCGACCGAATCGATGGGCGGCTCGGACGGGCCGGGCATCCGCTACATCATCTACCTGCAGGGCTGCCCGCTGCGGTGTGTCTATTGCCACAACCCCGACACCCGTGCAGCCCGCGCCGGGCGGCTGGCACGCGCGGATGAACTGATCGCCCAGGCCCTTCGTTACAAGAGCTATCTCGCTCGCGGCGGCGGCGTGACGGTCTCGGGCGGTGAGCCGCTGCTTCAGCCGGGCTTTACCTATGCCATCCTCAGCGAGGCGAAGCAGCACGGGCTGCATACCGCGCTGGACACCTCGGGCTATTGCGCGTTTCACCTGGCCAAGCCGGCGCTGGACGCGGCCGACCTCGTCCTGCTCGACCTCAAGAGCGGCGATCCCGCCGCCCACCGGCGCGTGACGGGTGTCGACCCGGCGCGCATCCGCGCGACCGCAGAATATCTCGCGGCCGCGGGCAAGCCGGTCTGGGTGCGGTTCGTGCTGGTGCCAGGCTGGACCGACGCGCCGGCGAACATCAAGGCCGCGGCACGCTACGCCGCCTCGCTCGGCAACGTCGAACGCGTGGACGTGCTGCCGTTTCACAAACTGGGGGAACACAAGTGGAGGCGACTGGGCCTGGCCTACGAGCTGTTCGACACGCCGACCCCGAGCCCCGCCGAGGTGGACACCGCGGTAAAAATCTTCCGCGACGAAGGGCTCACCGCCTGCTAACCCAACCCCCGCCCGACGCTGAATCTCAGGCCCGACTGTTGATCGCAGGCCCGACGGTTGATCGCGGCCCGATTGTTGATCGCGGCCTGACAGTTGATCTTGCTCGACCGTGCAGCCCGGGCCGACTGTTGATCTCGCCCGACTTTGAAGTCCGGCCCGACTGCTGATCCAGGGCCCCGCCCCGCCGCTTCCTCACACCGCCAACCGATCGCCCCTATCTCGTGGCGCGGGCGTTTCGCCCGCGATCCCCTCCCCAGCCACGTTGGGTTGCGGGGCTTTGTGCAGGTTTATAGGAGATAGTTTTGGGGCGGATCGAGGGCGGGACGCCCGCGCCACCAAGCTTCAGGCTTTTCGCCAGGTCGTGCCGTCGGGGCGATCTTCGAGTGTGATGTTGAGCTCGGTCAGGCCCTTGCGCACCGCGTCGGCTATCGCGAAGTTCTTCTCCGCCCGGGCCGTGGCGCGCAGGCGGATGAGCAACTGCATCAGTCCCTCGACCAGCCCGTCATCGGGGCTCTGGGCGGCGGCCTGCGGAAGCTTGATGAACAGCCCGATCACATTGCCCAGCGCCCGCATCGAGCGGACCGCGGCGGCCGAGATCTCGACCACCGGCATGTCGCGCTGCTTCTCGAGCCCCGACTTTTCGATAAACGAGTTGATCTCGCCCGCGGTCTCGTGCAGCACGGCGATCGCACCGGCGGTGTTGAAGTCGTCGTCCATCATCTCGAGGAACTTCATCTTGCGGTCGAGGATCGACCGCGCGAACGCCTCGTGGGGGCCCTCGGACAGTTCCGACGCGATCTGCTCGATCGTCTGATCCTTGCCCGGTTCGCCCGACATCAGCGGCCTGCCCAGCAGGCGCTCGATCCGCTCGCGAAGCCGCTCGAAGACCGCCAGGCCCTTCGACGCCGAGGTGACGACTTCGTCGCTGAAGTCGATCGGGCTGCGATAGTGCGTCGACAACAGCAGGTAGCGCAACAGCGCCGCGCCATGACGGTCGATCAGCGATTTGGCGCTCACCACGTTGCCGATCGAGCCGCTCATCTTCTCGTCGGCCCACTGCCCCGACGGCAGCTTGGTGCGCAGACGGGTC
Organism: uncultured Tepidisphaeraceae bacterium; assembly: GCA_964493365.1. GTDB lineage: Bacteria > Planctomycetota > Phycisphaerae > Tepidisphaerales > Tepidisphaeraceae > CAZBOE01. The sequence goes on from CAZBOE010000002.1 coordinate 57,102, forward strand.
AGGCCGTTGTGCAGCCAGTAGCGGGCGAAGGTCTGCCCCGTGGCCGACTCGCTCTGGGCGATCTCGTTCTCATGGTGGGGGAACATCAGGTCCATGCCGCCGCCGTGGATGTCGAAGGTCTTTCCCAGCAGCTTCATCGCCATGGCGGAGCACTCGATGTGCCACCCCGGGCGGCCGCTGCCCCAGGGCGACTCCCACGACGGCTCATCCGCCTTGGCCGATTTCCACAGCGCAAAGTCGGCGGGATTGCGCTTGCCGGCCGACTCGACCGACCGGGTCCCCGACTCCTGCTCCTCGACCCGGCGGTGCGAGAGCTTGCCGTAGTCGTCGTCGGCAGTCACATCGAAATAGACGTTGCCTTCCGCCGCGTACGCAAAGCCTCTGCCGATCAGCGTCTGGCAGAGCCCGATGATCTCGGCGATGTGGTCGCTGGCGCGCGGAAAGTGGTCGATCGTGTCGATGCCCAGCGCCGAGAGCACCTCGAAGTATTCCCGCGAATAATGCTCGGCCAGCTCGGTGACCGATCGGCCGGTCTTGTTGCTGGCGTCGATCAGCTTGTCTTCGACGTCGGTGATGTTGACCACCCACGTCACCTCATAGCCCTTGTAGACCAGGTAACGCTTGATGGCGTCGAAGATGACCGGGCCGACCATGTGGCCGATGTGGGGTGATTTGTAGACGGTCGGGCCGCAGAGATACATGCCGACCTTGCCCGGGCGGACGGTCTGGAACAGCTCTTTCTGCTGGGACAGGGTGTTGTAGACGCGAAGGCTCATCGAATGATCGGTCGGCACGGACACCCCCGGCAAAGCACCACGAACGCGGCGCGATTCTAGTCGGCGCAATCGGATCGGCAACCAGCGCCGCTATTCGACGCCGATCAGCAGCACCACCGCGTGGGCGGCGACGGCGCAGCCCTCGCCCACGGCGTCGACCCCTTCGTTGGTGCCCGCCTTGAGGTTGACACAGGCCGACTCCACCCCCAGCAGGGCGGCAAGGTTGTCGCGCATCGCGGGCTTGTGGGCCTTGAGCCGCGGGCGCTCGGCCAGCACGGTCAGGTCGGCGTTGGCCACGCGCCAACCCCCCTGCCGCACGAGGCCCATCGCGCGCTCGACAAACACCCGGCTGTCGGCGTTCTTCCAGCGCGGATCGGTGTTGGGAAACAGCTCGCCGATGTCGCCAGCGCCCATCGCCCCGAGCAGCGCGTCGACCAGGGCGTGATAAGCCACGTCTCCGTCGGAGTGGGCGATGGGCTGGAGATCGGTGCTGACCAGCACCCCCGCGATGACCAGCCGGCCGGCGTGATCCGGGCGGGGCTCGATGCGGTGAAGGTCGTAGCCGTGACCGATGCGGGGCGTTTTCATCTGTGGTTCAGCGCTGGTGGAAGCCGGTCGGAACGACGACGACCTTTTCGACCAGCACGAAATTCCGGCCCTTGTATTCGGTCACCATGCGGAAGCGGGTGTCGCGGTTGGCGCCGATGGTCACATTCTCCATCTGGGCGAGCTTGAGATTGGGCAACACCACCAGCGGCGGGTCGGAAAGCGCCTGCCCGTCGGCTTCGAAGGCGAACTCCCACGCGCCGTCTTTCCCGCGGGTGAGGAATCCGACGCGGTCGACGATGAATGTGCCCTCGCGCATGAGCGGGACGAACGGCGCATCGGGCGCGAGCGCCGCCTGACCGGTGGTGGCGTCGATCAGCGGCAGGTCTCGGACGGG
>CAZBOE010000003.1:0-13798 GCA_964493365.1 uncultured Tepidisphaeraceae bacterium
TGTCTCCGGCGACGGCGCCGCGCAGCACGCTGCTGCCCGAGCCCGAGCGTCGCGAGGCGACCGACCCGATCCGCTCGCCCGCGCCGTCCGAGCCGCCCCAGCAGCAGGCCGAGATCTCGGCGGCGACGCCCGCCGACGTGACGCCGGCCGATGTGACGCCGGCCATGCCGGAGCCGACTGCCCCGACGCCTGTGTCGGTCGAACCGATGGTGACCGCCCCGGTCACGCGTGAAGAGCCCCCGGCGAGCCCGCAGTCGGTTGTCGAGTTGCCGCTCGAGCCCGCCGTGCCGGCCGAACCGGTCGAGGCTGTCGAGCCGCAGGCGGAGGAGGTCGTCGAAGCCCCGACTGACGAAGTGGAGAGCGACACACAGCCGGTGACGCCCGCGGCGCCGGTGGCCACGCAGACGACGGTCGTCGAAGTGATCGAGCTTCCGGCCGCGGATCCCGTTGTCGAGCAGGTGGACGCGCCGGTGCCCGAACAAACCACCGGAAACACCACGCCCGCCACGACCCAACCCTCCACCGCGGTGGTCGAAGTCATGCCCGATCTGGACGAAACGCAGGACGACTCGACCGTCAAGCCGGTCTCCGCGCCTGCCACGCGGCCGTCGAGCGCCGTGACCGATGTGCAGGATGCGCTCACGCCCGTCGGGCAGTGAGCCTTCAAACCGATCTGTTGCCGAGGATGTATCAATGACCAGTCGCTGGACCCAATGTCTGCTAGCGGTGTCGATCGCCGGTGTCCTGACCGGATGCCAGGCGGCCGGCGAAAAGAAGGGCACGCCCAAAGAGCAGGCTGTCGCCCGGTGGAACAGCACGCGGTCGTCGATCATGCTGGGCGTCGCACGCGATCAGTTCCTCGCGGGCAACCTTGACAAGGCCCGCGAAGTGATCACCGAGGCGTCGACGCTCGACCCGAAGAACATCGAGCTGATGCTGTTGTCGGCACAGATCCACATCGAAAAGGCGCAGCTCGAAGAGGCCGAGGCCGAACTCGACAGGGCCCGCGAGACGGTGCCGCAGAACGCGAAGGCCGAATACCTCCGCGGCGTGATCTATCAGCGGTGGCAGCGTCCGCAGCAGGCCTATGAGTCGTATGCCGCTGCGGCAGCGCTCGAACCAAACGAGCTGGCATACCTGCTGGCGGCGGCAGAAATGCTCGTGACCCTCGACCGCGTCGACGAGGCCGTGGCCGCGCTGCAGGGGCGGATCACCTTCTTCGAAAACAGCCCGGTCATTCGACATGCGCTGGGGCAGCTCTTGCTGCAGCAGAAGCAGTATGACCAGGCGATCGACATGCTCCGATCGGCCACCGTGCTGGCCCCGGAAGAGCTCATGATGCGAGAGAATCTCGCCATGGCGATGTTCTATGCCGGGCGGTATCGCGAATCGGCCGAAGTGCTCGCGCGGCTTACCCGGGAGGAAGGCTATTCCACCCGGGCCGACCTGCTCGGAGCGCTGGGCCAGTGCTATCTCCAGCTCGAGCGGCCGCTGGATGCTCGGGCGGCGTTTGAGAATGCGACGATCGCCGCGCCCGGTCAGCCCGAGGGCTGGATCAATCTGGGCAAGGTCGCGATCGAATCCGGCGACATCAAGCGGGCGGAGATCGCCGTGCGCAAGGCGATCGCCCTGGCGCCGACCGATCCGCAGGCCAACCTGCTGATGGGTTATGTGCGGCTCGAGCGAAACCGTCTGCCCGAGGCGCTCGCGGCGTTTCGCAAGGCGGCCGAGGCCGACCCACGCGACGCCACCGCGCTGTGCATGACGGGGTATGTGCTCGAGAAAATGGGCCGCACCGAGCAGGCGGTTGACTACTACGCCCGCGCGCTGGCGGTGGCGCCCGACGATGAGCTGGCCCGCTCGCTGATGGCGTCGATCGGCTCTGACGAATAGTCGGCTGGTTCACTCGACGCGCCGGCGGGTCGCCAGCCCGCGCGGCGCATTTCATGCGGATGGGAGTGGGATTGTGGTACGCGTCATGAGTGTGACCGTCGCCCTCTGGGCGGCGCTGGTCGCGGGCGGATTCTCCGCGGCAATGGTGCTCGCGGGCGATGGCCGCCCTTACTTTCTGTATTCAGCGATGTTCGCCCCGGCGGCGGCCCTGCTGCTGGCGATCGTGAACCGCTCGGCCGTGCTTCGCGATGCAAGGCGGGTGGCGCGTCTGATCGACCCGCATGCCGGCACCACCGCTTCACCGGCCGACGCGAGTCGCATCCGCGCGGCGACCGCGGCGATCCAGCCGGTCGCGTCGGCGGCGCAGCGCCTGATCGAGACGGTGCACGCCGAGCTTGCCGAGTCGCGCCTCCGACAGCGGACGCTCGAGATCGAGCTCAAGGTTGCCACCGCTGAGCGGCAGCACGCCCAGGCGATCATCTACAGCATCTCCGATGCGGTGCTGGTGACCGATACGTTTGACGAGCTTGTGCTCGCTAACGAGTCGGCCGCCCGCGCGCTGGGGTTTGACCTCTCACAGGACAGCCGCCTGCCAGTGGATCGCATTGTTCGCGACGCGAAGGTGGTCGATCTCATTCGCGAGGTTCGTCACAGCAACAGCCGCAACGGCCGACGCATCGTCGAACACCGCGTGAAGGGCGAGACAGGCGAGCGGACATATAAGATCACGCTTTCCTGTGTCAACGAGCCTGACGGCGACCCACACCCCGCCCAAAGCAGCGGCGGGGTGGTCACCGTGCTTCACGACATGACCCGGGAAAAGGAAGTCGCGGAGATGAAGAACGACTTCGTCTCCAGCGTCTCCCACGAATTGCGCACGCCGCTGGCAAGCATCAAGGCCTATGTGGAGATGCTGATCGACGGCGAGGCCGCCGACGAGCGGACGCGGCGCGAGTTCTACGACGTCATACAGAACGAATCGAACCGTCTCGGGCGGCTGATCGACAACATCCTCAACATCTCGCGCATCGAGGCCGGGCTGGTGAAGGTCAGCAAGACGGACCTGAGCCTGACGGTGGTGATCAAGGAGGCGCTGGAGGTCATCTCGCCCCAGGCCCGGCAGAAGAACATCCGCATCGACGAGCAGATCACGCCGGTGTTTTTCCAGGTCAACGGCGACCGCGACATGCTCTACCAGGCTGTGCTCAACCTGCTGTCCAATGCGGTGAAATACACCCCTGACGGCGGCGTCATTACCGTCACAACCGTCGTCGATGAACAGGAAAGACGAGTATTGACAAGGATTTCCGACACGGGGGTGGGCATTCCGGCAAAGGACCTGCCCTTCGTATTCGATAAGTTCTATCGAGTGGATGCCAACAATCACATGGCCAAGGGAACAGGCCTGGGCCTGTCGCTGGTCAAGCACATTGTCGAGGGTGTCCACAGGGGACGCGTGTTTGTCGAAAGCACCGTCGGTCAGGGAACCACATTCGGGGTGGAACTGGGCCTGAGCGATTAGGTCCGCGGAGGGCTGCCGCCTGTTGTATGGCGGCGTCCGCGGGTGATCGGTCAGGCAGGTGCCTTCGAGTGGCATCTGCGACAGCAGGTGTCCGGGAGTGACGGATGCAGGACAAGAAGATACTCGTCGCCGACGACGAGTCGCACATCCTCCACGTTGTCTCGCTCAAGCTCCGCAATGCGGGATACGGCGTGATCACTGCGCAGGACGGTCGTGAAGCTTTCGAACTGGCTCAGAACGACAAGCCCGACCTGCTGATCACCGACCTGAACATGCCGCAGATGTCGGGCATCGAGCTCCTGACCGCGATGCGCAGTCATCCCGCGACCATGCACATCCCCGCGATCATGCTGACGGCCCGGGGGTATGACCTGGTCGAAGGCGAGATGGAGCGCTGCGGCATCCTGCGCATGCTGAGCAAGCCGTTTTCGCCACGCGAACTGCTGGCGGCGGTCAACGACATTCTCGAACACACCGCGGTCTAGAGAACTCACCATGTACGGCGATCTGATCAATTCGTTCCGCTCGGAAGCCGCCGCGGGGAGTGCGCAGACCGATGCCGCCCTGTTTGACGCGCTGGCGTCGCGGTTTCGCGCCGGCGGCGTGCTGCTGGTGGCGCTCACCGCCGACGCCCAGCCGATGTGGCACGACGAAGCCGCTCCGCCGGCGCTCGTCGCCCGGGCGCTGCCGGCGCTGGCCGCGGCGCTCGCCGCGGACACCGCGCTTTCCAAGACCATAGCCCAGCTCACACCGACCTCGACACCCTCGGTCATCGATGACGTCGAAGGGCTGCTGATCGCGGCGTTTCCGCGGGTAGACCGGCGCAAGGTGACGGGCGCAATCGCCCTGATCGGGTTCTCGGGTGCGCCGCGCCGCGACCCCTCGCCCGGCCCGGGAACCCCGGCGGACGAGGCCGTGCCCACCCATACGCGCGAATCGCTGCTCCACCACGCAAGCCTCGTGATGGCGGCCATGCGCGATCACATCCGCCTTTCGGGGCTGGAAGGCGAGATCAACTCGCTGTCGGCCAAGCTCGCCGACACCTATGAAGAGCTCAGCCTGATCTACCAGATTTCCGGCGGCATGCGCGTCAACCGCCGCGCGCCGGAATTCTTCCGACAGGCGTGTCTCGATGTGCTCGATGTGATGGGCGTGAGGGGTATGGGGGTGGCGCTGCGAGACGAGTTCTCGAGCACCAGGCCGGCGCTCTATGGCAGCATCGAGCTGCCCGAGGCCGACCTGCTGCGGCTCGCCCGCCAGTTGCGCGAGAACCTGACTGTTCGCAAGGCGCCGCTGCTGGTCAACGACCTGTCGAAAGACCTGAAGCTCTCATGGCTGTCACCGGTCGCGCGGCAACTCATCGCCGTGCCGCTGCAACGACAGGACCAGGTGCTCGGGTGCTTCTTCGCGCTCGACAAGGTCGCCGGCGAGTTTGACAGCGTCGACGCCAAGCTGCTGACCAGCATCGCCAACGAATGCGCGGTGTATCTCGAGAATGCCGTGCTGTTCGAAGACGTCCACGACCTGATGATGGGCCTGCTCCATGCCCTGACCAGCGCCGTCGACGCCAAAGACGCCTACACCTGCGGCCACAGCGAGCGGGTGGCGCTGCTCAGCCAGATGCTGGCCAAGCGCATCGGCCTGTCAGACCAGCAGGCCGACCGCATCTACATGGCTGGCCTGCTCCATGACGTCGGCAAGATCGGTGTGCCCGAGGCGGTCTTGCAGAAGACGGGCCGGCTGACCGCGGAAGAGTTCGACCAGATGAAGAAACACACCGAGATCGGCGCGCGCATCCTGCGCGACATCAAGCAGATCGAGGATGTCGTTCCCGGCGTGCTTCATCACCACGAGCGCTTCGACGGCAAGGGATATCCCGCGGGCCTGGCGGGCGAGGCCATCCCGCTGATGGGGCGGATCATCTGCCTCGCCGACAGCCTCGACGCGATGACGTCAAACCGCACCTATCGCAAGGGCATGCCCATCGAGGCGGCGCTGGCGGAAGTGCGCCGCTGCAGCGGCACGCATTTCGATCCTGAGCTGGCCGAGCATTTCCTGGCGATCGGCGCGGCGCAGCTGGTTGAAATCCTTCGCGATCATCGCGGCAAGGCGCAGCGAATGGTCATCGCATCGAGCCAGCAGTTGCTCCGTGTTGCCTGAAACGAGGAGGCCGACCATGCCGCTCAAGACCGAGCAATACAACCAGGTGTGCGTGCTGGGCATCGACGGCGACCTTTCCCACGAGAACGCCGCCAACCTGCGGCGTGAGGTCGAAGACAAGATCGAGCAGCTGCAGATCGTCGAGTTCATCGTCGACCTGGAAAAATGCCCGTTCATCGACAGCGAGGGGATCGAGACGCTGCTGTGGATCCGCCGCCGCTGCGACGAGCTGTTCGGGCAGGTGCGGATGATCAACCTCGACGACAACTGCCGGAAGATTCTCGAGATCACCCGTCTCGAGCACCGTATCGAGATGCACGACGACCTCGCCGGCGCACTCAAGACCATGCGGTAAACCATGATCGCCACGATCGTCCGAAAACCTCTTGGTCAACTGCTGATCGACCGCGGCGTCGTGACGCCCGACCAGCTTGCGCTGGCGCTCGAAGAGCAGCGCCGCGGCTCACACCAGAAGCTGCTGGGCGAAGTGCTGGTCGACATGCGCTTCTGCAGCGAAGACCAGATCACCGAGGCGCTGGCGGTGGCGTATGGCGTGCCCTATGCCAGGGTGTCGCCGCGCATCGCCGACCCCAAGGTCATCTCGGTGCTGCCCAAGGATTTCCTCGAAAAGCACCAGGTGCTGCCGCTGTTTCTCGTCGAGGCGATGCTGACCGTCGCCGTGCCCGAGCCGGCCAACGTCTTCCTGCTCGAAGAGATCGAGCGCCTCAGCGGCTACCGTGTGCAGGTCGTCGCGGCCACCTCGCGCGACATCAAGGCGACGCTTCAGACCTACCTGCCCAACGACAAGGTCTTTGTCATCGATGACATCATCGATGAAGTGAGGCCCGAGGAGTTCACCCTTGTCGAGCAGAAGGTCCAGGACATCGCCAATCTCGAGCAGGCCGCCGGCGACTCGCCGGTGATCAAGCTCGTCAACTATGTGATCTTCAACGCCGTGCGCGAGAACGCATCGGATATCCACATCGAGCCCGGCGACGGGGCGCTGCGTGTCCGTTTTCGCATCGACGGCCGGCTCACCGAGCGTCTCCGCCCGCCGTATCAGATGGCGGCCGCCGTCGCGTCGCGCGTCAAGATCATGGCGGGGCTCGACATCTCCGAGCGCCGCCTCCCTCAGGACGGCGGTATCCACGTGCTGATGGACAAGCGCCCGGTCGATCTCCGCGTGTCGACCATGCCCGGGAAGCATGGCGAGAAAGTCGTCATCCGCGTCATCGACAACGAAAGAGCCTCGGTCAACCTCGAGAAGCTCGGCTTCGCCTATGACACGCTCAAGCAGTGGCGTCGCCTGCTCGCGCTGCCCAACGGCATCATCCTGGTCACCGGGCCCACCGGCTCGGGCAAGAGCACCACGCTCTACGCCTCGCTCCAGGAACTCAACCGCGACGACGTCAACATCTGCACCGTCGAAGACCCCGTCGAATATGCCCTGGGCGGCGTCAACCAGTTTCAGGTCAACGAGCGCGCGGGGTTCACCTTCGCCTCGGCGCTGCGCTCGCTGCTCCGGCAGGACCCCGACGTGCTCATGGTCGGCGAGATCCGCGATGCCGAGACCGCCCGCATCGCCACGCAGGCCGCCCTCACCGGCCACCTCGTCCTCTCGACACTCCACACCAACGACTCGCCCGGCGCCATCACCCGCCTCTTCAACATCGGCATCGAGCCTTATCTCGTCGGCGCCACCGTATGCGGCGTGATGGCCCAGCGGCTGGTGCGCAAACTGTGCCAGAACTGCAAGGAGCCCTTCGAGCCGTCGGCCAACGAGCGCCTGCCCTTCGAGCGGGCCGGCCACAAGGTCGAAACGCTCTACCGCGCCAAGGGCTGCACGCGCTGCCGCAGCCTGGGCTACAGCGGGCGCATCGGCATCTATGAACTGTTTGTGCCGCAGGACGATGTGATCGAGCTCGTGTCGACCGGCGCCTCGCTGAACGAGATTCGCACCGCGGCGACCCGCCAGGGCATGTCGACGCTCCGCATCGACGGATTGGCCAAGGTCGCGGCCGGCATCACCACCCTCGAAGAGGTCTACCGCGTCACAGCCTGATCGCCTCGCGCACCGGAGCACCCATGACCAGCTTCCTCTATTCCGCAAGAGACGCCGCCGGCGCTGCCGTCAGCGGATCGCTGGCTGCCGGATCGATCGAAGAGGTGTCGCGCGAGCTCCGCGCTCAGGGCAAATACCCCATCTCGATCCGCCCGGCCAGCGCGCCCGGCATCGCGCCCTCCGGCGGGCTCAAGGTCGGCCGCGCCGACGTCATCCAGTTTTCGCAGCAGCTCTCGATCATGCTCGAAACCGGCGTGACCCTCTCCGAGGCGCTGGACTGCATCGCCCAGCAGGCCCACAAGCCCCACGTCAAGGCGCTGGTCGAAGATCTGGCTCGCCATGTGCAGGGCGGCAACGATTTCTCCTCGGCGCTCGCCCGGCATCCGCGGACCTTTCCCCGGCTCTACATCGCACTCATCACCGCCAGCGAGCGGTCGGGCATGCTCAGCAAGCTGCTCATCCGCGCGACCCACTATCTCAAGGACGAGCAGGACACGCTCCGCCGCGTTCGCGGGGCGCTGACCTACCCGGCCATCATGTTCGGCTTCGCCTGCTCGGTCACGATCTTCCTGCTCACCTTCGTCCTTCCCCGTTTCACCGTGATCTACGCCTCAAAGAAGGCCGCTCTGCCCGCGCCGACGCAGGTGCTGATGTTTCTTTCCGACGCGATGATCAACCAGTGGATGTGGATTCTCGGCGGGCTGGCGGTCATCGGCGCGGCCGTCTATTTCTACGTCTCAACGCCCGCGGGGCTGCGCGTCTTCCATATCCTCCAGCTTCAGGTGCCGCTGATCGGCAACCTATACCGCCGCCTCTATCTCGCTCGCGGCCTGCGGATGGTCGGCACGATGGCCGCCGCCGGTGTGCCCCTTCAAGACTGCACCGACACCGCGCGTGAGCTCTGCGCCAACACCATCTTCCGCGACCTGTGGACGCGTGTGTCGGCCGCCATCCAGACGGGCAAGCAATTCTCCGAGCCGATGTTCGATTCGCCGCTGGTCCCCCGCGCCATCGCCCAGATGCTCCATTCGGGCGAGAAGGGCGGCAAGCTCGCCTTCGTGATGGAGCAGGTCTCCGCCCACGCCGAGGCAGAGCTCAAGGAAACCATCGCCGACCTCACCCGCTACATCGAACCGGTCATGATCGCCGCCATGGGCCTGATCATCGGCGGCGTCGCCCTGGCCCTGCTCCTGCCCGTCTTCACCATCAGCCGCGTGATGTCGAGCTGAGCGCCGGCCTCTCTTCCCCCATGCCTGCCAGCCGATCAAGTCGGCCGCGGCGTCGCTCATGCGTCACCGTCCTGCTGCCTGAGGTCCCGCTGGCTGAGCCCGGGTCTGCGGGTCAGTTTCGGCGGCGCATCCGCTTGCGGGGGGCCCGGTTGGCTCAGAGCCTGTTGCTCCTGGCCCGACCGGGCCCCTTCGGGCCTGCCGGCGCCGGCCGAGAGGTTGATCCCCCGAATCTGCCGCTCCACTGCGTCGCGAACCTCGTCTGCCTCCGCTCCCACCAGTGCGGCCTCGTTCACCAGCAGCCGGGCGACGTCGTCGAGACGTCGGCGACGTTCCTGCCCGGCATAAATCACCCTCCGCCGCGCCACGAAGACACCCTTGCCCGCCCGTGCTTCGATCAGCCCGTCGCGAATGAGATCGGAATAGGCGCGGGCGACCGTGTTCGGGTTGATCACCAGCAACTCGGCCAGCCCGCGCACACTCGGCAGCGCCTCGTCGGCCCGAAGCGCACCGGCCGAGATCGCCTGAGCCACCTGGTGGGCAATCTGACGATAAATCGGCACGGATGAGCCAGTCGCGATCTGGGGCACAAACGCCATGAAGTCCTAATGGAGTGTCCTAGCTGTACTAGACTGATTAGTACAGTAACGCGGAGGGGTCGTCCGGCCAAGCGAAAAATCGTCGTCGTGCCTTGGCCGGTATGACAGTCCGTCTGGTACACGCTTCGCTCTGGAAACTTTTGACGCGGTCCACCTGCGTGGCAGAATCGACCATCGGACGCTGTGGTTCGAGGTCGTCGGTTCCGGGCTACGTCGGGACGCTGCCCAAAATGTGCGCACAACGAACCCGGGCACTTCGGAATGCCTATGGATTAGTAATGATGACCTCGGTGAAGCGCCGTATCCTCGGGCTGACAATAACCTGCGCCGCCTCGCTCGCGGCCATGCCGACAGCGTCGCTCTTCGCGCAGGACGCCGAGGACGAGATCAACAGTCTCGACGCCTCCGACCGCGATGCAGACATGGAAGAGACGTCGGCGGTGCCGGCCGCTCCGCTGCCCGAGCCGACGCGGGTGACCTTAACGCTCGAAAACGCCGAGCCCGGCGAGGCGCTAACGCGGCTCACCGAAGCGGCGGGCAAGACCGTGACGGCCCGCGTCCCCAACATGTGGGACCGGCGCGCCTGGCCGCGCGTGACCCTGAGTGTGGTCGACCGCCCGCTCTGGGAGGTCGCGCTGTCGATCGCCGACCATCTGGGCGTCACGATCAGCCCCGTGGGCGATGCGCTAACCTTCAACACCAGCCTCTCCGATCAGCGCATGATCGGGCTGCGCTGCATCTCGGGCCCGTTTCTGATTGTCGCCAACCGGATCGATCGGTCGGCCACGCTCACCTACGTCAAGGCCGACCCCCGCGCCGACAAGTTTGAGGTGTCGATGACGGTCTTCTGTGAGCCGGGCGTGCGCATCGTGAGCTGCCCTTACCAGATGACGGTCGTCGAGGCCCGTGACGATGCCGGCAACAGCCTGCAAGGCTCGCCGGCAAGCCAGCGACGCAATGGCGCGACGGGACTGATGCGCGAGTTCGACGTGTCGCTGTCGGCGCCGTCGTCGGAGGCAAGGCGCATCGCGAGCCTCAAGGGCTACATCGACCTGGATGTGCAGCAGACGTCGCATGAAGTGGTCGTTGCCGATCTCGGGCAGGCCTTGGGCCACAAGCAGGATTTCGGTGTCTACACGGTAAGCGTCACCGAGGTCGCCGCGACACAGCGCGGCCGCCAGGTGGTCGTCGTGATCGACCGCGGCACGGCATCCGACCTGCTCTGGCGTCAGGTCACCACCGGCTACTCCAACAGCCAGCCGCGCTTCACCAATGCCGATGGGCAAAGCCTCACGGCCGTGCGCCTCGGAAGCCGTGGGCGGACGACCGACCAGCGGGCTGAGTTCACCGTCTCGATCGGTCGAGGCGATGAGGCCGAGGCCGGGGTGATCGCGATGAACTGGCCGCTGCCCGACGAGTCACGACGCGTACGCGTGCCGATCGAGTTTAAAGACCTCCCGATTCCATGACGGACGACGTTTCCAATTACCGCGGCCGACCGATGAAGAACACGGCCGACCGCCGAATCCTGACCCACAGGAGCCGGCAATGTCCTGTTTGACCAAGCGGATTGCGACCCTGACACGCCTGATTGCCATGGCTGCGGCGGCGACGGCTGCGCCCTGCCTGGCCCAGATGCCCTCGGCTCGACAGCCCGACCGCGCCGCGCACGAGCCGGTCGCGCTGGCGATCTTCCCGGGCAGCGTCATCACCGTCGTCAGCGCCGGCGACCCCGCCATGGATCGACTGCTCCGCGGCCTCGCATCGGATAGCTGGCAGGAGCGCATTCGCGCCGAAGACGAGTTGGTCGCCTATGGCAGCCGCATCATTCCCCGCCTCGGTGAAACCCTGGCCGCCACCAAGGACCCGGAGGTGCGTCAGCGCCTGCTCAGCGCCGTCAGCCGGATCGAAGAAAACGCCGTCACGGGCCCCAGCAGCATCAGCCTCCACCTCGAACAGGTCTCGGCCGCCGAGGCGTTCAGCGAGCTTGCGGCGCAGGCCGATTTTGCGATCCCGCCCGGGCTGTCTGACATGCTGACCAGCCGGGCGACGGGCGACATCTCGATCGACGTCGATCGCGTGTCTTATTGGGCGGCGCTCAGCGAGCTTGTCAACCAGACCGGCCTTGAGCCGGTGATCGAAGGCAAAGACGTGAAGTTCCTGTCGGCCACCTATTCGCCCGACCAGCCGGTCGTGGTTCACGGGCCGTTCAAGATCACGATCGACCAGGTCACCCGCCAACACAGCACGCTGCTCGGCCGACCGGCGCGCGACCCCAACCGGTCGATCAGCATCCGGATGCGGATCTTTGCCGAGCCCAAGTTGCGCGTGTTGTCAGGGCTCAGCGATGGCGGCGTCGACACGATTCTCGACACCCAGGGCAACGACCTCACCGTGGGCCTGCCCCGCGGCGGCAATGTCGCCCGCTCGACCAATGGGTCGGTCTTCCCGGTCAACCTCAATGTCTCCTACGACCCCGCGGCCACGACCGCCCTGGCGCGGGTTTCGGGTGTTGCGCGGATGACCATTGTCAGCCGCTTCGACACCTCACGCGCCGACTTGACCGACACCGGGGCGCAGGAGATCCGTGTGGGCAGCGGAAGCCTCACCGTCCTGGGCGTCTCGGAAGCAGGCGGCGGACATGAACTTCGGCTGACCTACACGCGTATCCCCGGCGCCGACACCACGGTGCTCGAGTCGGCCGACTTCCAGATCGTGGACGCCGAGGGCAACACGATGCAGCGCCGTCAGACCCGATCGAACACCAACGGCCAGATGACCGAAGTGGTCTGGCGGCTCACCTCACCGACCGGCGCGGCGCCACGGGAATTGACATGCCGCTTCCCGTCGCAGACCCGCGACGTGGCGATCCCCTGGTCGTTCGAGAACCTGCGGCTTCCATAGTTGGTTGCACAGACCCTGTGCAGCCCGCGCCGGCTCGGTGCAACAATGCGCAAACTGCCGGTTTGTGCAACGATTCGCGTGAAGTGGATAAACACGACAGGTGGCATTCACCTCGCGTAGTTGTTTTGAGGCTGCCTTGACGGTACGAATGTTTGATGCCCGTGACCGACCTCACCATCCCGTCGGCGCTAACGAAAATTCTGGAATTTTCGGGCAAATCTTCGTGCTAAATCCCGCTTGTACGCGGCTTTTTAGTGCAGATTCCTTGACGACCTGCCGCGCGCGACGCATTATCGACTGGACCAACTCGCTTCGTCGCAGGGATATGTATCAAGCAAGCGTGATTCGCCAACCCGACCTGATTGGCCGCCACTGCGCCGCGTATCGGTTCACATCTCCGTCCAAGGTGCAGGGCGTGTGTTTCAGTTCCAGAACGAGTCCCGCGTCGGACACAGATTCCCTGTGCGTTTGTTGAACAGACTGGTGGACTCCGTCATGCAGGGCGACCCCCTTGCATTGGAGCGATGCGCCGATGTTCGGCGCGGGCGTCGGATGGTCTGGATCGCCATCTGCGACGCCTGTTGGGAAGAGTGAGGGTCTACATCCCCGTCTTCGACGATTGGGAGAGGAGATATTGTGAAGAATCTTAAATTGCTCACTGCGGCGGTTCTGGGTGTTTCGGCGGCCATGGTCGCCCCGGCGATGGCCGGCGTGTCGGCGACGACGGTCGTCAGCGTCGGATCGACCGCCCCCAGCCCGGTTCCGGGCTCGGCCCTCACCTTTGCCGACATCTATACGACCATTCAGTACTCGCTCAGCGCCTCGGGCCAGGTGACCTTCGCGGCCGAGATCGCGGGCACCAACGGCGGCGGCGCTCCGGTCACCCCCAGCACGTCGAGCGTCTCGGGCGACGACATGGGCGTGTATGTCTGGAGCCCCGCCGGCGGCGGCACCATCCAGCAGGCCTTCCGGCGGAACGACGAGCCCACCGGGCTGACGGGTTCGCGGTTCGGCCAGTCCGACGGCAGCAGCACCAGCCAGTTCATGTCCAACTCGGGCCTGCGCATCAGCCCGACGGGCGTTGTCGTGGCCAACATGCAGGTGCACGGCGGCGGCCTCTCGGGCGACGCCGACGCGATTTACTTCTTCGATCCCTCCACCGGCACCGTCTCCAAGGGCGTCGTCCAGACCGAGGAACTGGATTCCAGCCTGATCCCGGGCGCGGGCTTCTTCTGGGGCAACATCGGCACCTTCGGCGACATCTACGCCCGCGACATCGCCGGCACGACCAAGGCCTTCTTCCGAGCCGACTTCACCAACGGACTGGGCGCTGACCAGGGCGACGGCATCTTCGCGGTCGACGCCACCGGGACCGTGCAGACCATCCAGCTCGACCTCGACACGATCAGCCTCCCCGGCGGCGGCATCGGCA
>CAZBOE010000003.1:13868-19856 GCA_964493365.1 uncultured Tepidisphaeraceae bacterium
GCAGACCGGCGGCGCGATCACCGCGAGCAACAACGATTATCTCGCGGTCGCCGTGGATACCGGCGCGGGCTATGCCACCAACGTCATCGCCCGCGAAGGCAGCGCCGTCCCGGGCCTGGCCGGCGTCACCTTCAACGCCTTCGATTTTGACGACCGCGCGATCAACACCAGCGGCCAGGTCGCCTTCACCGGCGACATGATCGGCACCGGCGTCGTCACCACCGCCAGCGCGACGGGCAACAACAACGCCATCTTCATGACCAACAGCGTCGGCAATCTCTACCTGGTCGCCCGCGAGAACGACAACGTCAGCATCGATGCCGTCGCCGCGGTGACCGGCTTCGTGACCGGGCCGCAGACCGTTCGCCTGGGCGGCACCGGGTCGTCCGTCGGCTTCGACGACATCAAGCTCTCCGACAGCGGCTGGCTCGCGTTCAACGACCGTCTCCGCGCCGCCACCGGCACTTCGGGCACCGCGAGCTTCGAGGCCCTGTTTGTCGTTTCGGTCGACAGCCTCGGCGCCGTGACCCGCAAGACGGTTTACGTCGAGAACGACGCCAACACGTTCTCCGCCGCCGCCCTGGGGTTGCTGGGCAACTACGACAAGTTCATCCGCTCCAGCAGCGACAACGGCGCGTTCCTGATCGACGGCGCCGGGCGCGTGCTCTTCTACACCGGTGTCGGCGAGATCGGCTCGACGTCGAGCACCAACGCCGGCTGGTATCTCTTCGACCCGACGACCGACGGCCGATACAAGGTGATCGTCCCGGGTGACGAAATCCTCGTCGATGGTCTGCCCAAGACGGTCGCGACCGTCAGCAAGCCCAACGACGACACCGAGGGCGGCGAAGACGGCAGCATCCGCGTACTCAACGACGACGGCACGATGGTCGTCCGCCTGACCTTCACCGACGGAACCGTCGGCCTCTACACCATCGACGTCGACGCGGCCGTTCCCACCGCCAGCAGCAAGTGGGGCGTCAACGCCAGCGGCGACTGGTCTGTGCCGGGCAACTGGATCGGCGGCGTGCCCAATACCGTGGGCGCCGAAGCCAACTTCACCGACGCCATCACCGCCCCCCGCATCGTCAACGTCGACGGCGTGTTCACCGTCGGCAAGATGTACTTCAACAACAACACCGCCGTGCTGCCCGACACCGAGTCGTACACGCTCAGCGGCGCGGGCACGATTGTGCTGGATGCGGCCACGGGTTCGGCCTTCATCGGCGTCGATTCGGGCAACCACACGATCTCGTCCACCGTTAGCCTGGTCGACAACGTCGGTCTGCAGGTCGACGCCGGTTCGACCCTCACCCTTGCGGGCAACCTCATCGGCGCGGGCGACCTGACCAAGGCCGGCCCCGGCACCCTCGCCCTGGCCGGCACCAATAACTCGACCGGCACGCTGGTCATCTCCGGCGGGTCGGTCACCGCAACCAGCGGCGCCGCCCTAGGCTCGGGCATGGTGACGATGGACGGTGGTCAGTTCCTGTCGACCGGCAACGCCACGCTGGCCAACGACTTCGCCTTCACGGACAAAGTCCGGGCGACGCTGGGCAACGGCGGCTTCAACATCGCCGGCTCGCACATCGTCACCCTGACCGGCGCCTTCTCGACGATCGAGACCGGCGACAGCGCCGCGGTCGATGACGCGTTCTTCTACAAGACCGGAACCGGCAAGCTCGTTCTCGCCGGCACGGGCGGGACTGCAGGGTTCACGGTCTCCGCCGGCTCGGTCGAGGTCACGGGCAACTACGCCTTCGGCACCGGGGCCACCGCCTCGACGATGACCGTTGCCCGCGACGCACAGCTCACAGTCGCCACGGGCGGGTCGCTCAGCCACGCTGGCACGGTGCTGCTGTCTTCGGGTTCGCTTCCGTTCGTGGTCGATGGCACCGCCATCGTCAACACCCTGACGCTCAGCACCAGCAACTCGGGCGGCGTCTTCACCTCCAGCGCGGTCGTCAACGGCGCCCTGACGGTCAACGGCACGCTGCAGGTCGGCTCGACCACCAGTGGCACCGTCGCCCAGGGCTCGCTGCTTGCCAACCCCGGGTCGGTCCTGAACGTCGGCCTCCTCGAAGTCCGCGGCCCGACCACGCTCGCCGGCACCGCCACCATCGGCGAACTCCAGCTCGAGAACAACGGCCAGCACTTCGGTGTGCTCAACGTCAACGCCGACACGACCGTCACCGGTGACTTCACCATCACCGGCACGACCAACCCGACCCCGAGCGCGACCGGTCAGTACATCGCCGCCCCCGGCGTCACGGTCAGCGTCGGCGGGAACTTCAGCATCGAAAGCCGCACGACCGTCACGCTTGGCGGCACGATCGACGTGACGGGCAACGCCGTGGTCGATGTCGACGGCACCAACGACGCCATCGACGCAACGGTCACCGGCGTGCTCGATGCCGCAGCGACGTCGGTCGCCGCGGAATACACCACCTCGGGCGCCACCGCGTCGGGCGTCCTCCGCATCGGCTCGACGGGCACGCTCAACACCGGCGCCCTGACGATCTCCTCCAACCGCAGCAGCACCAGCAGCGCGACGACGCAGGTCGCCAACACGGTGACGGTCGGGCTTGAAGTGTCGGGCGTCGCCAACGCGGGCCTGGTGTCGATGTTCGGCAACGAGGGCTTCCTCGACCGCAACAACGCGGTGCACACGCTCAGCGTCGCCAGCACGGGCACGCTGAATGCCGACGGCATCCGGGTGTTCAGCACGACCGGCGGCGTCACCAACGCCGAGGCCGACGTCGGCACCTACAACGTCAACATCGCGGGTCAGGTCAACATCAGCCCGATCGCCGACGGCGGCGTCACCAGCCTGCTCAATGCGGCGCCGACGATCACCGGCACGGGTCAGATCAACCTCGCCGACACCTCGATGGCGGTGAACTGGGCCGGCTCTGACCCGTCGGCCACGCTGCTGGGTCTTGTCGTCTCCGGCTTCAACGGCGGCGCCTGGGACGGCCCCGGCATCGTCGGCAGCGGTGACTACCTCGTCGCGCTGCCCGCCAACACCACCGCCGATCTCGGCAGCGGTCCGGTCAACGTCTTCGGCCTCGACTTCGGTCTGGGCAGCGACACGTTCGAAGGCGTCCTCGTCGATTCCGTCTCGTTCATCATCACGCCCCGCCCGGCCGGCGACACTGACCTCGACGGCGACGTCGAGTTCGACGACCTGGGCCGGCTGCTGGGCGCCTACGACGGTGCCGGCACCGTGTTCGATGGGGACAGCACCTACGACGGCCTGGTCGACTTCAACGACCTGGGTCGCCTGCTGGGCAACTACGGCATCGGCATCCCGGGCGCGGTCGTCGGCGAACTCGACGCCGCCGCGGTCGACCTGCTCGTCTCGGCCGGCTTCATCGCCGTCCCCGAGCCCAGCACGGCGCTGGTCGGCATGGCCGGCATGGGCCTCCTGGCGGCCCGTCGTCGTCGCCGCTGAGCGAAAGGCCTCGAAACGGTCACCGCACGGCCGGGCCGATCACGCCCGGCCGTGCGACTGACCCGGTCGTGGAGCAACACAGTCTGGCAATGCGTGCTGGCCGGAACGAATGAACACCACAACGATCGATCGGATTCGGGTCCGGTCGATCGTTGCTGTCGTGCGCAGGGCGAGCAATGCGGTCGAGCCGGCGGCCAATGCGCATCGGCTCACCGGGCCCGATGCGGTTCAGTAGCGACGGCCCGTGAGATCGAGCGGGTTGGTGAAGTCGGCCGGGCCATAGACGTTGGCCCGGTGCGCGGGGCTGCGGTCACGGCGCAACGCGGCCGCGATCAGCGGCGCAGCGCGAGCCGGTCATCGCGAGGTGCATCGGTCACGAAGTCGTCTGATAAAGCACGGTCGGACAAGGCGTTTGTCGACGCGTTTGTCGACGCGGGGGGCGCGGGCCTCACTGGACAGCGCGAAACATGGCTCAATGGCCGACCACCCGTCGGCCTGTCCCGTGCGGGTCCGAACAGCGGACCCCGCGGTTGGGATAACGGAGAGATCATCGTGTCGCGAGCTGTTCACCATGGCAGCCGCCGGCGGAACCGGGGATTCACGCTGACGGAACTGTTGGTCGTTGTTGCTGCGATCGTCGTTCTGGCGATCGTTGCCCTTCCTGCGTTTAACCTCATCGTCGGTTCGTCCAGCCAGGCGGTCGCGCAGAATCAGCTGGCCGCGGCGCTCTCGCGTACCCGGCTCGAAGGCATGCAGCGCCGCAACGGTCAGGGGCTGTTCCTGTATTACGACCGCGTACGCGATCGCACCGTCATGGTCAGCGTCCGACGCAACGAAGAAGCAAACCAGGTCATCGAGCTCAAACCCGACACCGAACCCGAACTGCTCCCGCGCGGCATCGGCCTCCGCGGTATCGGGCAGAACGGAAACTACCTCCGCTACGGACTGTTCGTTTTCGACGGCGGCGGAAGCCTTGAGAGCGAACTGTTCACCATCCCCAGCGACGGCGCACTGGCCAGGATGATCGATCCGGTGGCTCCGCCGTCGCTTCCCCAGCCCGCCGACAGCGGCGAACGCACCCATCGGGCGCTGGCGATTTATTCCGCCGCCGGGCTCCAGGAGGCGGATCCCAGTGAAGACACCGCCTGGACGCAGCTCGAGGCCAACGCTTCGACCGCGTCAGCCCGGGCGCGCTGGCTGAACGACAACGCCGGCATCTTCCTGATCAACCGATACAAGGGGACGCTCATCGAGTCGCAGTGACCGCCGTTGTCCATACTCCCGATATCGGTCCGCTGCATCGGATCAGAAACCATGAACCAGTTTGTTCAACAACCCCATGTCAGGCGAGAGAGACGGGCATTCTCGATCATCGAGATCCTCTTCGCCCTGATCATCCTGGGGATCGGCTTCATCATGATCGCGGCGTTGCTGCCGGTGGCGGCGCGTCAGACCGAGCAGTCGAGCGACCAGGCGACGGCCGCCGCGGTCGCGGACATGTTCTTCGAGTTGATCAAGTCGGCCGGTGCGGAAGAAAAGCAGGACATGCTGCCGACCTACAACGGCAACATCTTCGGCGGCATCGGCACCACCAGCGCTCTTTTCGCCGTCAACCCGCCGGTATTGTCGTTTGCCCGCGATACCGGGGTCTGGCAGCGATACGGCGCCAATTCGATCTACGAGCCCGATCCGCGTTTCGCATGGGTCGGGCTCTATCAGCGTCAGCCGACGCAGGCGCCCTCGGCCGTGCTCCACGTGCTGGTCGCCAAAGCGCCGGCCCGGGAGTTCACCGCCGTCGATCTATTCGGGCCGGCCAAGGAGGACACCAACTACGGCCGCACCTCCAACCTCACCCCGCGCGTCATTAGGTTCAGGCTCGTCGAGGGGGGCAGCCAGCCCGACCTGCTGCTGGTTCGGCGCTCGCCGACCAATGTTGCCACCGTCGGGGGCGTCCGCGGCTGGGAAGCAGTGGCGCCCGGGGCCTTTGTGGTCATCGCTTACGACGGCAGTCCGTCGTACCTCCCCGGCGAGGATGTGACGACGGGGCGGGGTCGGCTCCACGGTCGAAGCGTCCGGGTGGGACAGCGTCGCCCCGACAAGGATGTGGCCGAGGGCACCAACATCTTTGATGCATGGGAACTGCTGCCGGGTTTTGACATGCCCGTCGGCGCGGGTGTGGGTGGCCCGGGGCCCGACAGAAAGATGTTCACCGACGACGACGACTGGTCGCTGCCCAGCCCACTCGATTCGGCCACCAAGCCCGATGCCTGGGGCTACATCCTGGGCAGACCGTTCCGCAACCCGATCCGTGCCGATGACGGTTTCGAAGGCGATGCCATGGACATCGCCTACTTCAGCACAACCATCAGCCTGTTTTGAGCAGGTCAGGCGAATGGCGTCAGCGAGACCCAAAACCACAACCCGTTGGCAACGACCATGACAACCCCGGCTGCCGTCAACTTCGTTATTCACCGCTCACGCGCAGGGCTCCGCGGCGGCAGGGCAGAGGGCGATGATGCGAGTGCACCGGTGTC
>CAZBOE010000003.1:19885-31679 GCA_964493365.1 uncultured Tepidisphaeraceae bacterium
CCCGGCATTCACCGCGACCGAACTGCTCGTGGCGATCGGTGTGGGGATCGTGCTGATCCTGGGCATCTCCGAAGTCTTCCGGATCACTTCGAAGACGATCGGCATCGGTCAGGCCACGCTGGTTGTGTCGGCGGATCAGCGGTCATCGCTCGATACGTTCAAGCAGGACATCGAGGCCATCGCGGCCGACGACATGCCCTTCCTGATCATCCGCAACCAGCGCGTGTCGGCTTTCTGGGACGCCCAGGACCTCTCGACCGACCGCGATTTCAACCCCGCCGCCACCGCGTTGGCCCGCGAGGCGCAGATCCTGACCAAGCCAAACCAGGACGGACTCGAAACCGCGACATCGGCATGGATCAACACCTCCGGCCGCAGCTACCGCCTCGACCAGCTTTCGATGTTTGCCGTCGGGCGGTTCGCCCGGCAGACGGGCGAGTTCGACGCCGTCAGCGGCACTGAAACACTCAACTCGAGGCTGACCTCAAACGAGGGCTGGCTTAACTATGGCCACCTGCAACTGCCCAGCAACCCGCAGGTGATCAACGACGATACCTTCCTCGCCACCGACCCCGCCAACCGCTTCTACGCCCCGGGCGAGGGTGATCCGACCTACAACCGGACCAACTTCTTTGCATCGCAATGGGTGTTGGGCCGGTCGATCCATCTTCTCACGCCGGTCCCGATCGACGAAGACGGCCAGCGGGTCTCGAGCTTCGAGGCCGGCGTTTACGACCCAGAGCCCACCTCACTCGATACCCTCGAATCGCCGATGCCGTTCCAGGCGACGCGGGTCAATGTCAACAACGAGCAGCTGCAGTGGTCGACCGTCGATGTCATCGCGACATCGATCGCCGAGGCGCGGGTTCTGCTCTCGGGCCATGAAGCGGTCTACAAAACGTTGCAGCAGCCCGGCGACGATGACTTTGACTGGTGGACGCCCGCTGTGCCGCGGTTTTATGCCAATCAGCAGCTTTCGCGTCCGCTCGATCGGCGAAAACTCGCACTCTACAACCCGGTTTTCATCCCCAACTGCAGCCAGATCATTGTCGAGTTCGCGGGCGATTACGCCACGCAGGTTTTCAACAACCGTTTGCCCAAGACCAGTCGCGCCATTCCGGCGTCGCTCACGCCCGGTTCGAACTGGACCGCCGTCCGCGAGGAACACGTCGCCACTCCGCTGTTGCAGTTCAACAACGATGCCACGGTCATCGACGAGTCGGATGTCAACCTTACGTCAGGGCCCGTTCGCTATGGCGACGTGATCAGCGACGAATCCGACGGGTTCATCGATGTGGTCTGCTCGTGGACGGACATCGCCGGCAACCAGGTCGGCACGCCGCGCGTTCGGTGGTTCGGAGCGCCACGTGACCTCAACGGCGACGGCGTGATCCAAACCTATCGGAGCGGCGTCGAGACCAGTGATCTGGTCGATGTCGTGCCCGTCCGCGACTTCATCCGATCGGGCCACAGCACCAATTCATCGTGGCGCATGAAGACGGACCTCAACGACTTTCCCGGCCGGTCTTTTGAGAGGTTTCAGATGCCCAGGATCGGCGGCGACGAGGGTGAGCTGGTGACCTGGGATACGCCCAGCAACGGCAACTACGCCAACCCCGCCGGGTACACCGATGGCGACTTCAACCGCGCCGTCTACACCGCCGCATTCGGCCCTGACGATGCGCCGCTGCCGTCGCTCATCCGCATCACGCTGATTTACCGAGACCCCAACGGGCGAATCGGATCAGGCGAGACCACGGTGATCGGCGACGACAATGTCGAGCGGAAGATTGTCAACAATGGATTGAAGCGTGAGATCGTCCTGCGTGTGCCGCGAACGCGCTAGCGCAGACCTTTTGACGACCAGTAACAGATCCTCAAACGAATTTTGAAGCAGGTTTCGCCATGAACACACCACACTCCGGCTCACGCCCGACGTTGTTCGGTCGGGTCAAGTCCCTGCTGGTCGGCCCCCGGCGCGCGCGAGGCGCCTCGATGCGGCCCGGCTCCGTGCTCATCCTGGTGGTGGCGGTTCTCGTGCTGCTGACGCTGATGGGCACGGCCTGGCTGTCGATGGCCCGCACGAGCCAGTTCACCGCGACATCCGACAACTTCAACACGCAGGCGCAGCAGACGCTCGACGGCGTCGCCGAACTCGTCAACAACCTGATCATCGCCGACGTGCTGATTCCCGGTGAACTGACCGCCTCATGGATCAACGCGCAGCCCACCGTCACCGAGCTCGAGGATCGCAAGGCGAACTTTAAGAAAGACCCCGGGGTCGGCTCGGAATACAGCGGTGTTGACGATCACCTGGTCGATTCGCTGAACACCAATCGTTGGCTGGCAGCCCGCTTGCCGGTGAAACACGACAGGTTTGACGACCGCCCGCCTTACGTGTGGCCGACGGTCTCTCGTCCGGTGTTTGTCGATGACGGAACGACGCGCGCGGACACCGTCCCCGACATCCTCACGGGTGACGAGTTCTCCTACATCAGCGATAACTTCTATCCGTTCCGTCCCACCTTCTTCAGGTCGGCCCAGGGCAACATTTATCCGGCGCTCTACTCGGAGATGTTCCGGTTTCCGCGGAAGTCGCCGTCTCAAAGGCGGGAAAACCCGGTGGTGCCGGCCGCCGACGCAGACGGAGACGGCATCGCCGATGCCATCCTCGTGCGCGCCCCGTTGCCGCCGATCAACGGTGTCGAGTTGCTGGTCGGCATTCGCGTCGTTGACAACAGCGCCGCCATCAACATCAACACCGCGCTGGCAAGCAGCTTTGATCTCAACTTCGGCCACGTCGCCTCGACCGGCGAGATCGTCGACGGCCAAGGCGTTTTCCGCGTGTTCGACCACGCGGGCGAAGCACGCCTCGACCGCGGGCCGGACGTATTTCCCCTCGGCGGTCGGCCTGGCCGAGACACTTGGCCACGTCAAATACGATGTGGATGACGACTCGATCGAGGTCGACCCGGTCGCGGGTGCGGTTCTGAGCGCCATTCACCAGTTCCGTGTCGGTGGCGCAGAGTTCGCATCGAACATTCCCCTCGCCGAGAACGCCGATCCCGTGATGGACACCGAGCGGCAGTATTCGTCGCAGGGCGAGGCGCTGTGGTTCGGGCTGGGGCGTCGCATCCAGTTCCCCGCGTGGAACCAGAACGATGAAGAGGGCAAGACCCTGCGCTACCGCCCGTTCGACCTGACCGACGTCGCGGCGCTGGGCTTCCGGTTTGTCCTGATGAACCCCAAGACGTCGCCGGGCGTGCTCGAGCAGATTGCGTTTGCCGCGTCGGCGGACGATCCGATCTTCGGCTCGGCCCCCAATCACCCGCAGCGCTCGGGCAATGGCGGCAGCGATGCCGAAACCTGGACCACCTACGCGCCGCGCGACGAAGCCGAAAAGAGCGACCCCCAGCGCGTCCTCGATCGATGGTTTGAAGACAATTTCGATTTCGACTCAGATCAGAACTACGAGATCACCGAATCGGATTATGTCCGCCCCGACGGCACGCGACGCTCAGTGCGGCCGCTGCTGACGGCCCACAGTCCGACCTCCAATCTGGTGGGCAAGCGGATGTTCGACCGAGACTGGCATCTCCGTCCATTCGCAAACAATAATTTCCCCAACTTCAAATCCGTGCTCAACGACGGGCGAAACACCTTGAATGCGCCGATCAACCCGGCAATGCTCTCATACCGGATCGAAGGTGAGTGGGATCCGTCGAGGCAGTATCTCGCCGGCATGGTCGTCTATGACGGTGATCAGGCGTGGGTTGCCCGGCGCGACGTGCGCGGCGGAGATTCGCCGACCGAGCGTTGGGAGAACCTCCTCGAAGCACGTTCGACCAGCAGCAGGGTCGCGGCGCAAGCCGCGACGCCGTGGGAGCCCCAGCACTTTCAGGAATACCCCGGCAAGGTCAATCCCAATACGGCGACATTTCAGGAGCTTTGGCGAACCTACTCTGAAGTGATCTATGCGAACTCGGAGCATTTCCAGACCGCAGACGGCAGGACGGTCGACAGCCTGCCGCGCATGCTTCGGTCTCCGCTGCGGGCTCCGCCGCTCTGGCCGACTCTGCCCGGCGGAGTGCTGGTGAAGCCCGAAGACCCCCGGGGCTCGCTGACTCCTAAAGATAATGTCGTGAACGACAGCATGCTCAAGGATCCCCACTCGCGGCTGTTCCCGCGCCGCAACCTCGTTGAATACAACACCCAGATCGACATCAAGGACGACCTGGGCCAGAGCATCTTTGGTCCCGTGACCGTAGCGGAGCACAACATCAATCCGCTCTACCCTGAGGTTCCTCACGGCAAGGACCCGCCGATCGAGGGCGACAACGATTACGAAGAACGCGTACTGGGCACCGAGCTGGACGATCTGTCCCGTTATCCGCTGGATGTGAATGATCAGGTTTACCCCAGGCCCGACCCGATCATGTGGCGGCAGGCTGGCGGCCGCGTTCCGTTCTACTTTCAGTACGCCGCCACCGTACTCCGCGATGAGCCCGACTTCCGCGATAAGCGGGTTCATCCGATCCTCGTCAACCCCAACTTCTGGCCGACGATTCCCAAGTGGGATCGGTCCAATACGTCAACGCTCTTCACGGACTGGTTCGAGCCGCGTCTGGGCGATGCGCGCTACCAGGATAGTAGCCTGCCCTACGAGTTCGCCGACACGCCCCAGCTCGCCTCGGATATGCAAACGCCCACTTCGGGCAACAGCATCTACGGGCGAAACTGGGACGCCCTGTTCAGCATGAAGTACACCAATGACCACTGGGGCCCGGACGACCGGCTGTGGGACCCGCTGTTCAATTGGGACGCTGTTCACCCCAATCCGGCAACCGTGCCGAACCAATTCAAAAACCGCAATCACCTGAGCCCCGGCCAGATGCTTCAGCTTCGCGCGGCCATCATGGCGGTCAACACCATCGACATGCGCGACAGCGACAGCGACGTCACGGCACGCACGGTTCTGTTGTTCTCCGATCCGATCTACCGGCTCACAAACTCGTCGACGATCAGCGGCGACCCGGCCCGTGCGGGTTCGAGTTCGACAGGGGGCTCGCCGAGCGCGCCGGTCGCCTGGTCCAAGCACCCGGTGCCGACGTGGGAAGCCACCGTCTACGGCAACGAAGCGCAGTTGTTCATCACCGAAGTGCTGGTGCACCGCACGTCCGACGAAGCCAACCCGTACGTCGCGGTCGAACTCTACAACCCCTACAACCAGCCGGTGAACATCAAGGGCTACATGCTCGCGCGAGCCGCCCGACGCCACGCCGAGGGGCAAAGCGCGCTCAGCACATTCACCACATACCGCAGAAACGGCCGGGATAACTCGAGTGCCAGCATCAACGAGCCTGACGGCTGGGATGATGACGGCATCGTCAAACGCGGCCTCGCCTTCGAGCGTCGAGTGGGCAACTCGTCGACAATCAGGTCCCACCGTCTGACGCCGATGGGTTCACTCGAGCTTGTGGAACTCGCGTTGATCGGCGATCGCTATGCAGGGACAGCCAACAATGCCTTCGGCTCAACACTCGTGCAGCCAGGGCAGTACATCGTGCTGGAGTCGAAACGCGCCAACCGGCCGAGCCAGCTTGAGAATCACTTCCAGGAAGCCGGGCACCGTGTCGTTGTCGTCGAGATCGAAGAGCTTGAAGACGTCCTGGGCGTGCCGGCCAACGCCAAGTCGAGCAACATGAGGTACAACACGCCCGGCGGGCGTTATCGCTGGCAAAGTACGGAGAGCGAACTGCCCGGCGAGCTGTTCATCCTTCGCACACGCCGGGCCGACGGAAGTCCGATCGAACCCGATGAAATTCCCGAGGACGAGAAGCTGCGGGGCAACTGGGAAGCCACGGTGACCGGCAACCTGACCAATATCTGGAATCCCTATGGGATGGTTCCGGTCGATCAGTTTGACTTCACCGGCATCACCCGCGCCGACACCTCTCCCGACAACCGCTATCGCTACCTGCGGTACGCCCGCGGCAGCGACGGCGGCACCAACCCGCTTCCGCGCAATGAGGAGGCCGTCGGGTCGCTCGCGGCCAGCTACGGCTATCCGTGGGCCCAGAATCGCATCCCCTCGACCGGCTGGAACATGGTCTATCCCGGCCCATACCGGCAGGAGGTCGATGGCCTGGGCTTCTTCCGCTACGACGGCATCATCTGGGGCCGATACGTGCAGTCGGGCAAAGAACTCAAGTTCGATGACGACACCTACACCGATTATGAATTGGTTTACCGCAGTCAACTCGACACGTTGCCTCGGGACTATCTGGAGGATATCCGAACCACCGACAACCAATCGCCCAAGCTGCAGTCCTATGTAAGAAGGGGCGATACCTTCATCGAGGTGCCGCTTGTCGGCAATCTCGGCTTCCCGGACGGGAACAACGAGTTTACGGTCCCCGACTTCGGCATGACGCGCAAGCCCTGGATGCCCATCACGTGGGCAGCGCCTTACACCGAGCGACCCGTCGGCGATTACTTCCGACCCAGCCAGTTGCTCAGCTTCCCGATCCAGGTGACCAGCGCCGATTGGGGCGGCAACCGACTCGTCGATACGGGCGTCGCCGCTTCTCTACGACAGCCGAGCCGGTTTCCCTACGGCGGATTCGCCCGTGTCGGCGACATCCTCAAGGTCCCCTATATCGGAGCATATCGGCTCCGTGCGCTCGACCCGGACGGCTCCGGCGCCTATGTCGCTGCCGAGGAGATCAACGCGTCCGATAGAACCGATAATCTTTCCGAGCCGTCCCTCGCGAGTGAGGCTGCCTCTTCGGGAGTCGGGCAGTCCCAGACGCTGCGGTACAACGAGCTGTACAGCATCACGATGGATGCGCACTACGCCGAGGATCCCGCGATCACCAATGATCGCGAAAACATCGGTCGCATCGACGACCCGATTCTCCAGACCCGCTTGTTCCGCGCATTCACCGTTTTGGGCAGTGCGTCCGAGTACACCATCAACACGCGCTCCGAGGAATACCGCGCCGTGCAGGACGACGGCGAGCACAGCGATCTCTCCGATCGCTTCCCCGGGCGTGTGCCCAAGCGGTCGCCCAACAAGATCTTCAACCAGCCCGACGTTGTCGAAGGGCAGATCAACATCAACACGGCGCCGTGGTATGTGCTTGCCAAGCTGCCGCTGGTGGTCAACCCACAGACCGGTGCGGTCGATCAGAAACGCACCGTGATGATGGCCAAATCCATCGCCAAGTTGACCGGAAACTACGTTGACCCCGATTGGGAGCCCAGCGATCCGAATGCATCCGGCAGCCTGACGGAGCCGCCTTTGGGTCCGAAGACGACCAGCCCGTTCAAGTCGCTGCCCGACCTGTATGAGACCGATCTCAACGCCCCGTCTCGGGGCGCGGGCATCCGCAAAGGCGTCTCCCCCGCCAGCAATGAGGACTACCCATACATGCCGCCGGCGTTTGCGACCGGCTACGGCACGCTCCCGCCGGTGCCGCCGATACTCGATTACGCCCCATTTGAAGAACCGACGAGCAATTATGAAAAGATGCGCTGGCGGCATGTCCCCAAGGGCCCGCGTTGGCCACACCCGCTGGCGTCGGAGTCGGATTGGTTTAACGAATTGCTCTACCCCTCCGATCCCGGGGTAACCTTGGGCGACAGTTCGCCGACGCTGCCCGTCTTCAAGGCCTGGGACGACGAGTTGCGAGCGATCGCCAACGCCTCTGCCGCCTCTCAGTCGGATCGCGACCGGTTCTACCTCAGGTTGCTCTACAAGAACGCCCCCCGGGTCGAGCACCGGCTCGACCCCGACACAACCCTGATGGACCGCGGGCCACGGTGGCATGCGCTGCAGTTCGATACCCAGGCAGAACAAGATGCGCACGAGAAGCAAATCCGGGAGATCAACTTCAGTGGTTCGCGCGAGTTTGAGCGGTGGTATGCCAATCTCACGCGCATCAGCAATCTCGTGAGCTTTAGCAGCGATACCTACACGGTCTATATCGTCGTCGAGGGCTGGCGTGACGTGGGCACATCGCGGGCCGAGCGCGTGTTGCAGCAGCGAAAGGCCTACATCATGGACCGCTCGGGCATCACGCCCACAAACCTCAAGCCCAAAATCATCCCCATCCCGACGGAATAAGCCCGACGGCAACATCCTCTCCCGGCCACTACGGCGCGGGCGGCCGCCCGTGTGTGTGTGCCGCCGCCGTACCGGGCAGAACGCCACCTGACTCAGCCGGGGCATGCCAGCGTCAAGCAGACGCCGGCGTGCCCCGGTTTTGTTTTACCGGCCGCGTCGTTGCGGCCCGCAGTCATCGGTTACACTCCCCGCGTCGCATCCGGTAAATCTTCAGGGCCGCGTGCGACGTAAAGAAGGGTGCCGGACGGAAACAAGGCCGCCGGACGGACAGAAGGGCGCCCGGCGGAAAGAAGGCCGGCCGAGGGAAAGAGCCGCGCCCGACAAATGAGCGACGAACGATGTTTCGCCTTAGGGTCGGCACGACCGTAGGCGCCGTGGTAAACAGGCGTGGCAACCACCCGTGGCACCCACCGGTGGCACCCACTTGGGCGTGCGCCAAAGCGTTGGCGGTCACACTAAGGCGTGGGCTATGACAATGTCGGGTCGCCCCGGTGTGATGTGTCAGTCTCGATGATCGGTCTCCGGCTCGATCGAAGTTGACGGTGGCCTGTCTGCGCAGGCCGTTTAAGATCAGGTGACGACCTGCCAGCGGAGCAAGCCATGCCTGAAATGCGAGTTGTGTCATCGCCCGTCACGCTGCCCCATCCCCGGGCAAGCCGCATTGCAGACCGATGGCGTCGCCCCGGTCGGGCGCAGCAGGCGCGCGACGCAAGTCGGCAAGCGGGCGGCAGACGCCACCGCCCCGCGGCAGCCATGGAATCGCTTGAGCTTCGCAGGCTGCTGAGCGCCGCCGCCGATGTCACGGGGCTGACGGCCCTTCGCCTCGATTCGCGTTTCGCATCGATCGACGGCTCGGGCGTCGGCATTGCCGTGCTCGATACCGGCCTCTTCGCTTCGCACCCCGATATCGTCGGCAACTTCGTCGGCTACTACGACGCGGTTCGCGACGGCGCCAACACCAGCCTCCCCGGCACCACCAATCCCGCGGCCGCCAGCGACAACGACGGCCACGGCAGCCACGTCTCCGGCACCGCCGCCTCGACCAATCCGGAGATCGGCGTCGCCACCGCCGCAGACCTGGTGGGCGTGCGCGTGCTCACCGACGACGGCGAGCGCTTCCCGCGTCATGACCCGCTGGCCGCCGGGCTCGAGTGGGTGCTCAACAACCGCGAGCGGTTCAACATTCGTGTCGTCAACATGTCTCTGGGCACATTCCAGAACATCAACCGCGTGCCCGCCGCCACCGAGATCAGCCGGCTCATCGATCGGCTCGAGCGCGTCGGCGTCACGGTCGTGACCGCCAACGGCAACGCCTATGGTGATTTCGCCGCGCCCGGCGCCGCCGTGCCCGCGGTCTATTCGACCCTGGGCGTCGTGAGCACATGGGAAGACGCCGGCGTCGGCGACCGCCTCCCGCTCCGGCTGGGCAGCAGCAACGGCACCTTTTTCGATGCCTCTCCCGCCGGCGATCAGATCGCCGCCTACAGCCAGCGTGCGGGGCTGGCCAACCAGATCGCCGCGCCGGGCACCACCATCTTCTCCACGTGGAACGGCGCGGGCGGTCAGCTCTACAACACCATTCTCGGCACGAGCATGGCCTCGCCCTTTGTCGCCGGCACGGTCGCGCTCATGCAGGATGCCGCCTTCACCTTCGGCGGGCGATACCTCACCACCGACGAAGTCGTCACCATCATCCGCGACACCGGCGACCTCATCACCGACACACAAAACCCCAACACCTTCTACGCCACCTCGCTCAGCGGCGCCCGCACCGACCTGCCGGAAACCGGGCTGACATTCCCCAGGGTCAACGTCCTGCGCGCCGTCGAGCGCACGGTGCTCACCGTCACCGGGTCTGAGATCGTCGCCCAGCCGCCGGCGGTCGAGACCAATGCCACCATCGCCACCGCCACCACGTTCCCGCTGCTCAACGGAACGCAGAACTTTTCGGTCGATGCTTCGATCGGCGCCGACGGCGCTTCGGTGATCGGGGCGACCGACATCGACCTTTACCGCATCGACCTCGAGGTCGAGTCGTTCATCAATGCGGTGCTCGATCCGATCTCCGGCGGAACCGCCTTTGACCCCATCCTCCGCCTGTTCGACGCCTCGGGCAATCTCCTGACCTTTGCCGACGACACCGAGGTCTCGCTCTACCCGCAGCTATTCACCGAATCGCCCCTGCCGGCCGGCGCTTATTACCTGGGCGTCAGCGGCATCGGCAACGCCGCCTACAACATCTCCACCGGGCAGGGCGCCGCCGCGGGCGAGCAGGGCGACTATCGCCTCACGCTCTTTGCCGACAACCCCGACCCCAACGGCGTCTTCACCGGCGCGGTGGATGTCGACCTGACCGATCCCGACGCCTTCATCAACGACACCACCTCGCTGCTCTCCAACCTGCAGCTCTCGGCGCTTGGCTCCGACCCCAACCCCGTCGACCTCGACAGCCCCCGCACGACCGTCGGCTCGACCGACGTCGATTTCTTCCGCGTCGTCGCCCCCGACGACGGCATGCTGAACATCCAAACCCGCTCGGCCTCGGTGTTTGTCGATTCGGTCGACACCTACCTCGCCGCCTTCTCGGCCGATCAGGCGCTGCTGGGTTTCAACGACGACGCCCCGGGCCTGGGCACCGATTCCTCCCTGTCGATCCTTGTTGAAGCCGGCAAGACCTATTTCATCGCCGTCACGACTTTCGGCAACCGCAACTTCGATCCCGTCAACCCCTACGGCCGATCATCAGACAACCCCGAGACCGGCACGACCGAAGTCTATTTCACCTTCGACAACGACGACTCCAACGGCACGCTCCTGCTCGCGCGCCCGGTCAACCTCGGTCAACGCGTCGATGACGCCATCGGCTCCGACGCCGGCCAGCCGCTCACCGGCACACCCACCAACGGCGGCCACAAAGACGTCGACTTCTACGACCTCACCACCGGCACCACGGGCTATCTGGGCGTCCGCATCGACGCCCTGACCGACGGCTTCATCGCCGACGCGTCGGTCTGGCGGCTCTCGACCGATGACCTGAGCGTGCTTCAGTCGGCCCGCGCGACCGGATCGAGCATGACCATTCTGCTGCCGGTCGAGGCCGCCGAGTCGGTCGCGGCGTCGGTGACCGGGCTCGGCAACGGCGATCATGCCTGGTTCGCGCTGGGCTCGGGCAGCGGGGGGCTCACGGGCAACTACACCTTCATCACCTCGGCCGCCACGCTCACCAGTGTGCTTGCCGTGATCGATGATCGCATCGGCGCCGCCGTCTCGACCATCGGCACCAACCAGATCATCGACGCCCAGATCGGGCAGGATACGTCGGCGGCGCAGTCGGCCTCGGCCTCGACGACCACGTTCTTCCACGCCGACCCCACCGCCGACCGCGATCTTTACCGCTTCGTCGCCCCGTCAAACATGCGGCTGCAGATCGCCACCAACACCAGCGCCGAGCGCAGCGTCGACAGCTTCCTTGCCGTCTACTCGCCCCAGGGCGAACTGCTCGAATTCAACGACAACGCTGGCCCCTCGACGCTCTCGAGCCTGATCACCGTCGATCTCGTTGCCGGGCAGGAGATCTTTATCTCCGTCGCCGCCGCGGGCGCGCTGGCCGCCCAGGGCAATCCGCTGACCGACCTCACCTACCCCGGCGGCAATTCATCGGGCCCT
>CAZBOE010000003.1:31756-46671 GCA_964493365.1 uncultured Tepidisphaeraceae bacterium
AAGGCCAGGACATGGTCTTCACCATCACGCTCAACCAGCCGCTGACCAGCGCCCTGACCGTCAACGTCACCGCATCGCCCGGCTCGGCGTCCGCCGACGACTTTGCCCCCGTTTCGACCCAGGTCATCTTCGCCCCGGGCGAGACGCAAAAGAGCGTGTCGGTGCCCGTTCTCACCGACTTCGTCAGCGAGCCCAGCGAGACGATCACGCTGACCATCTCGGCCCAGGGCGTTAATATTTCAGACGCGGCCGCCGTCGGTCAGATCATCGACGTCGCACCGCCCGCCGGCCCCAACTTCATCGCCACCGGCTTTCGCCGCGAACCCGGTCCGCTGCTGCTGCCCGGCCGGCGCTATGACGCCATCGTGACCGTTCAAAACGCCGGCAACGAGCGGTCACGGGCAAACGTGACCGTCGACCTCTATGCGAGCACCGATGACACGGTCGATGAAGGCGACATCCTCCTGTCGACATCAACGGCGCGGCTGACGCTCTCGCCCGGACGAAGCTCAAACCGCAGGCTCCGATTCGCCGCGCCGCTGCTCGAGAGCGACCGCAATGTTCGGCTGATCGCGGTGGTGAGTTCGAGTGCCCAGGAGACCTCGCCGAGCGACCAGCTCGCGTCTTCGGGCACGACGACCATCCAGCGTGCCTTCGTCGATCCCGCCGCGACGGCGCTGACCGCCCCGCGCACCCTCCGACCCGGCCGGTCGGTCACCCTCACCCTGACCACCCGAAACCAGGGCAACATCACGCTCACGCAGATGTACTCCGCCGTGGTCAACATTGTGGACAGCAGCAACCAGGTCGTCGCGACCACGACGGTGTCGGTGATGCTCCGCACCGCGGCCGGCCGATCGGAGCGCGACCGCCTGCGGATCGCGATTCCCGCCGACCTCGCGCCCGGCGACTACACCTTTACCACCACGCTCGTCCCGCCCGGCACTTTTTCCGATTCTACCCTCGCCAACAACCGCGCTCAGACCACGCGCGTCTCGACCGTCCGCTCGCCAAGGTAAGCGCCGCCCGACGCCGCGCCGCAACGCGCTGGTGGCATCCGCCAGCCCGTGACCGAGGTCACACGCCGTCACCGGCGCTCGCCGCACGATTTCCCAAAACTTCCTCTTGCAACCCGTCCCAGCCATACCTATCATAGGCCTAACTCCACGAGGCCAAGGCGCGGGTGACTTGCGTCATGCCTCGGGCGGGCGACGGCAAATGAGCCGAGGCCGCCGCGGAGGCTGACAACCTGACGATTGCCGGAAGTGGTTGCTAGCGAGGGATTTAGGGCCGGCCCGTTGCACGCGTGGCAAGCCCGTAGCGCGGGCAGCCGCAGGGCAAGTGGGTTCGCCGGTGGCGAGACCGCCTGCTGTCGCCGGGCCCTGTTCGTGCCGGCTTCCTCATCGTCTTATGTCAGCCCCGGGCGTCCGAATGGGCCCGCAACCCCAGGTCACGACATTGATCGCGACGGCTGACAAACATACCCGTCGCAAGGAGTCTTCCATGGCAAAGAGTGCCAAGGCCGATACCCTTTCCGCGCCCGCCGATAAGTCGTCCGCCGACAAGTCCGCTGCCGACAAGTCGTCCCGCGGCGCGTCTCCGATTCAGCCCACCGTCAAGGTCGATCCGGCCCGCGAGTCAGCGTTGTCTCGTGCCGTGCAGCAGATCGAAAAACAGTTCGGCAAAGGCGCCGTGATGCGCCTCGACGGTGAAGCGCCCCCGGTCATCGAAGGCATCGCCACCGGCTCGCTCTCGCTCGACATCGCCCTGGGCGGCGTCGGCATCCCGCGCGGGCGCGTCTGCGAGATCTATGGCCCCGAATCCTCGGGCAAAACCACCCTGACCCTCCATGTCATCGCCTCCGCACAGGCCGCCGGCGGTGTCGCGGCGTTCATCGACGCCGAACACGCCCTCGACCCTTCGTGGGCCAAGCGTCTTGGGGTCCGCCTCGACGACCTGCTGGTCTCCCAACCCGACACCGGCGAGCAGGCCCTTGAAATTTGCGAACTGCTCGTGCGCTCCAACGCCGTCGATGTCATCGTCGTCGACTCGGTCGCCGCCCTGATTCCCCGCGCCGAAATCGAAGGCGAGATGGGCGACAGCCACGTCGGCCTTCAGGCCCGTCTCATGAGCCAGGCCCTGCGCAAGCTGACCGGCGCCATCTCCAAGAGCAAGTGCACCGTCATCTTCATCAACCAGATCCGCGAGAAGATCTGCGTCATGTTCGGCAACCCCGAGACCACGCCCGGCGGCCGCGCGTTGAAGTTCTACGCCTCGGTCCGCATCGACGTCCGCCGCACCCAGACCATCAAGGACGGCGAAACCTCGATCGGCAACCGCACCCGCGCCCGCGTGGTCAAGAACAAGATCGCGCCGCCGTTCCGAGACGCCGAGTTCGACATCATGTATGACCGCGGCATCAGCTACGAAGGCGATCTGCTCGACCTCGCGGCCCTGGGCAACGTCGTTGAAAAATCAGGTGCGTGGTATACCTACAAAGGCGTCAAGCTCGGTCAGGGCCGCGAGAATGCCAAGCAGTTCCTGTTCGACAACAAGGACCTCGCCCGCGAGATTCGCGAGGCTGTGCTCTCGAGCAAGGGGCTGGTGGCCGCCAAGCGTGCCGCCGACGAGCCGCTTGCCGCCGCCGAGGTCGAATCCGAGTCTCCCGAAGAGTAACGGACAGGACATGGCAGGCCGGCCGAGCAGCCGCTGATTCGCCACCGTTGCGCGTCGGGTGACGAGCGCGGTGCAGGCAGATCTGCCGTGGCATGCCTGTCCCGACTGCGTGCGCCCGCGCTGCCGACCGACGGCGCGGGCGCACGCAGGCTTCGCATCGCCGACAGCCCGCCGACACGGCTGGGCAGCTCCCATCACGGCATACGCGCTACTGACAAAACGGGCCGCTGACGACGCAGCCGTCGCGCTGCCGACACGCCAAGGAGCGCTGCTGCAACGCGCCCGCGGTTTGTTCGCACGCACATGCATACCCCTTCGCATGGCCGTCGAGAGCGATGAAATCCCGGCCGCTCAGATCGAGGGCTAGAATGGGCAGAACGCAACCGCCCACACCGGGCAACCAGCGAAAACCCACTGTCTCATGCCCGCGACCGCCGCTCCATCCGTCGATCACGACTCGGCCTCCGCCGCCTTCTCGCGATGGTGGCGGCGGTGCGACACGATCGTCGGCGTCGATTTCTCCGGCGCTGCTCTCGCCGGCAACAACATCTGGCTGGCTCGGGTGAGTCGATCGTCTTTGGGCCCCAAGCTCGGCCGGCTCACCGGTCTCGACCCGTGCGCCGCGCTCGCGGGCGCCGCCGATCGGGAGACCGTCCTTCCCTGGCTGGTTGACCACATCGCCCGATCCGATCAGACCCTCTGGGCGATTGATTTTCCGTTCGGCCTGCCGGTCGAATTGTTCGACCAGGCCACCACCTGGTCCGAGCAACTTGCCAGTGTTGCCCAGTGGCCCCGGGGGGCCAATGAGTTCGGCCGGTGGTGCGTCGCCCGCGCCGTCGAGCGCGGCCACTCGATGCACGTCCGCCGAACCACCGACACCCTCAGCAAGACCCCTTTCGACTGCTATCACTACCGCATCATCTACCAGACATTCCACGGCATGCGCGACCTGCTGCTGCCGCTGACGACAAAACCCATGACGGCCGTGCTGCCATTTCAATACCAACGCCTGCCCACAGCGCGGCAGTTGGTCCTCGAGGCCTGCCCGTCGAGCACGCTCAAGCGCTGGGGTGTGCCCCACCAGAATTACAAGCAGCCCGCCGGCGGACCGCTCACTTCGAAGCGCCGCGCCGTTCGCGCTGCGCTCTATAGCAAGCTCCGTGAGCTGATCGAGATTCCCCCAGACCTTCACCGCCGCATCACCCGCAATCCCGGCGGCGACGCGCTCGATGCGGTTGTCGCGGCCGCCGGTGTGTTGCAGTCGATCGCCTCGACCGATCACGCCGCCATCGCGTCCGACCCGCGCCACCCGCGCGAGGGCTACGTGTTTTTCTGATCCGTCGGCTTCCGGTCGCCCGATGGCTTGATCGCAAACTCATGGCTGTAGACCGCCGCCGTGCCGGCGGTGTGGTCGTCATGCCGCAGGTGTTCGATCGCCTCTTCCACATTCCCGGCCACGAAGAACAGCGACCGCGCCGCCGGCTTAATAAACTGCTGTTCGATCCCATGCTCGATCATCGCCAGCAGCGGCGCAAAATAGTTGTTGATGTTGACGATCACGATCGGCTTGTCGTGATAGCGCAACTGCCGGCCGGTCATCACTTCGAAGAGTTCCTCGAGCGTGCCGAGCCCGCCGGGCAGGGCAGCAAAGGCGTCGCCG
Organism: uncultured Tepidisphaeraceae bacterium; assembly: GCA_964493365.1. Classification (GTDB taxonomy): domain Bacteria; phylum Planctomycetota; class Phycisphaerae; order Tepidisphaerales; family Tepidisphaeraceae; genus CAZBOE01. Next base: position 36,093 of record CAZBOE010000003.1, read on the forward strand.
CGCGATTCGAGAATCGCTTTGCGAGACCGCATGTCAGGGGTGACCACGAGCTCGTCGGCTTCGGTGTCGTGCACGCCATGGTCGACAAACACCTGCGGCGTGATGCCGACAACCCTCCCGCCGGCCGCCCGCGCCGCATCGGCCACCGCCCCCATCAGGCCCACGCGGTTGCCGCCATACACCAGCGTCATGCCCGCCCGCGCCAGGCCCAGCCCGAGGCCGCGGGCCGCATCGAAATAGGCCGGGTCTACGCGGCTGCTGGATGAACAATACACCGTGACGGCGCGAACGCGGGTTGATTCACTCATCAAGGTCATATCCTGCCCGGGCGGCGCATCATCTCGCTGCCCGGGCAAGAGCGTAGCGTCTGTGGCTAAAGCGACAACCGCCCCGGCGGCAGATCCGGACGCGACCGAATCGGCAGATACTTCGGCTCCCACCAGATCGCCTCGATGGCGGCACGCGTCGCTTCGGGGGTGAGCCTCTCGGCCACGCCGTCCTGCATCGCCGCCGCCGCGACCGCCTGCGCCACGGCCATGCTCACCGGGCGAATCTCGGTCAGCCTGGGCAGGAGCGATGCGCCGGGCTCGCGGCTCACCGGGACGGTCTGCGCCAGCGCCCGCGCCGCGGCCTGGAACATCCCGTCGGTCACCCGCTTGGCCCGGGCGGCCAGCACACCCAGCCCGACACCCGGGAAGATATAGCTGTTGTTGCACTGGCCGATCGTGTAGCTGCGGCCGCCGTACGTGATCGGCTTGATGGGCGATCCGGTCGCGATCACGGCGCGGCCTTCCGTCCATTCGAGCAGGTCTTTCGGGTGCGCTTCGATCTTGGATGTGGGGTTCGACAGCGGCAGGATCACCGGCCGGTCGCAGTTTGCCGCCATCGCGGTCACCACCTCGCGGCTGAACGACCCGGGTTGGGCCGAGACACCGATGAGGATCGTCGGCTTGACCTTCCGCACGACCTCGAGCAGCTCGATCTGTCCCGTGGCGTTGCGCGTCCACGAGCCGACCTCGTCGGCGTTGCGTGCCCAGGGCTCCTTGATCGCCCCGACCTCGCCCAATCCCTGCTCGGCCCGGCCGCGATAGACCAGACCCTTGGAATCGATCGACCAGAAGCAGCGGCGCGCTTCATGATCGCTCATGCCCTGGGCGGTCATCTCGTTGAGCACGAGCTGGCAGATTCCCGCCCCGGCCGATCCGGCGCCCAGCAACACGATTCGCTGATCGCGCAGCGGCTTGCCGGTCTGCCTCAGCGCCGAGAGAAGGGCCGCCAGCGTGACGGCGGCGGTGCCCTGGATGTCATCGTTAAACGAACAGATCTCGCCCCGATAGCGGTCGAGCAGCGGAAACGCCTGCGGATTGGCAAAGTCTTCCCACTGCAGCAGCGCACCGGGCAACTGCCGCTTCACCTCTTTGACGAAGCGATCGACAAACGCGTCATACTCGCTCCCGCGGATGCGCTCGTGCTGCCAGCCGAGATACAGCGGGTCGCGCAGCCGCTCGGGGTTGTTAGTGCCGACATCGAGCGTGATCGGAAGCGTGCGGGCCGGGTTGATCCCGCCGCAGGCGGTATAGAGCGAGAGTTTGCCGATGGGAATGCCCATGCCCCCGGCGCCCTGGTCGCCCAGGCCCAGGATGCGCTCGCCGTCGGTGACGACGATGACATCGACATCCTGGTAAGGGCGGTTGGCGAGAATCTGTGCGATGCGGTCGCGCTCGGGATAGCTGATGAACAGCCCGCGCGGCTTGCGGAAGATGTGGCTGAACATCTGGCACGCCGCGCCCACCGTCGGCGTGTAGACGATCGGCATCATCTCTTCCACGTATCGCGTCAGCAGTGCATAAAACAGCGTCTCGTTGCGGTCCTGGATCGCACGAAGAAAGATGTGCTTCTCGAGATCGGTGCTCTTTGCGCAAAAGTCTTCGTATCGCCGCTGGATCTGGTCATCGAGCGTGTTGATGTGCGGCGGGAGCAGCCCACGCAGGCCCAGATCGTCGCGCTCTTCTTCGGTGAAGGCGGTGCCCTTGTTGAGCATCGGCGCCTCGAGCAGGGCCGACCCGCGGTAACGGGTTTCCAGCGCCACCGTCCGACCGGCCACGTCCTGCACCTCACGATAATCAACCACGGGCACCTCTCTTGAAATGTGACCCGCGCAGTATCCGACGCGATGCCGCCGGTTTTCAATTGATTCCGGGGCAGGTGTGGCGAAGGGCCGCAGAGCAGAGTGTCGCGGAGCGCCTGCTTGCGCAGGGATAGCGGCCTGCTACGGCCATGGACCCGGCTTGGTGGGAAGTGCGGCCGGACGGCAGACAGGCTGAAGGGTTATCGTCGGATGCCAGCTGGCCGACCGCCTCAGCGGATGTATCCCTTGCCCTTGAAATACTCGATCGCTTCTTCGGTGCTCTTGAAGACACGTGTTGCGGTTTCGGTGATGAACGGGCTGGGCATCGCCCTGCAGGCCCAGACGACATAGACCTCTTTGCCGCCCTCGAAGGCGTGGTGGAGTTCGCGCTCGACGCCCGAGCTCAGCCCGGGCTTGCCGCTGGGCAGTTCGGGCACCAGCGAGATGATCATGTCGGCCTGATCGACCATCTTGAAATCGCGGGCGTAGATCTGGCCCATGATGTCGCCCGAGATCTGCGCCACGTCGGCGGTCTTGAGCGTGATCGTGCCCTCGGCCGCCTCGACTTCGATCGTGGTTTCGCCGGTTTCCATGGCCTTGAGTGCCTTCATGTGCAGCACAAACTCATCGACGTCGGCCGGGTCGAAGGTGATGAAGTGCTCGTTGATGGCCGCCTTGAAGGCGTCGATCTCCGCGAGCGTCTTGGGCAGGTCCATCACATGGCTCATCGGGAAGCTCAGGTAGACCTTCTTGCGATGCCGCTCGAAGCAGAGGCGGTAGATGGTCTGCGTGGTGGGGATGTTGCGCCCGCGGCTGATCATGAAAAAGTGGCCGTATCCGCGGGTGATGTTGGCGAGGATCTCGGTGGCCAGCAGTTCTTCCTCGCGCCAGACCATGATGTCTTTAAGGGAATGGTCGATGTCGTGGTCGCGCATGAGCCGCTGGTGGACGCTCTCGGCGTTGTCGAGCAGCGTCATGTAGAGGTCCGCGTTGAACGCCTTGAGCTGATCGAAATCAAACGCCGCGAAGAGCCCGTGACGCCAGCGGAAGGTGGCGTGGGTGTTGACGATCACGTGTTCGTGCTGGTCGGCGACGCGGAGGATCTCCTTGAAGACCGCCCGGCGGAGCGTGTTGAGGCGGGTGATCGGCAGGTTGAGAATCCGCCCCGCGGGCACATCGGGGGCCTCCTGATACATCATCTTGCCCACATGGAGTACGGCCAAGTCGATCCCATTCTGCCGGGCAAGCTGCTGCACCGCATCGAGATAGGGACCCTTATCGACACCGACCTGACCTGTGACAATCGCGCGCATGTTGGCTCCAGACTGACTGTGAAAAAGCCCGCCGCGCTGGCAGCGCGGCGGGCGTGGCATGTTAACCGAAGCGTGGGTGGCGTAGAACCGCGGCGACCGGCTTTCCCGGCGCTACTTCGCCGACTCGCCGCTCAACCGCGATATCTCGTCGCGGAGCCGGGCCGCTTCCTCGTAGTTTTCGCTCTCGATGGCTTTCTTCAGCCGCTTTTCGGCGTCCTTGAGCGGGTCGGCCGGCAGCTTGCTCTTGATCTCGCGGGCGAACCGCTTGAGCACCTTCACCTCGTTGGTGTGGCGATAGGCCGCTTCCTGACCGTACTTCCGCAGAAAAACCTTGATCGCCTTGAGCGCGCCGCGCACGATCGACAGCGCCTCCCGCGGCTTGGCGTCACGCATCAGGATGCTCGCCCGGGCCCGGGCGTTCATCATGAGGATGTACGGTCGGTATTGCTCGAGAATAAGGCGGTCTTGCTCGTCCACCGCATACTTGCCGCACAGATCAAGCACGCGCAGATTCCGCGCCGTGTCGCGGACGACGCCGTCGAAATCCTCCAGCACAAACAGGCTCAGGTAGCGCTGGTAATACATCGCGGCCTCTTCGCGCAGGCTCTGGCACTGTGACCGCGTGAGGTGAAAACCCAGCTCCGTGCCGTTGGCGCGGGCGTGTTCTTCGAGTTGTCCCTGGAAATACTCCAGCAGCGATTCACACCCATGCGGGCGTCGGCCGTCGGGCCTGCCGGTGACTTCCATCTGCAGCAGGCCCAGGTCAAGACGCATCTGGAGCTTGGGCGCGCCGTCGCGGCCATGGATCTTGCGGACGTTGATCGTGCCCGGCTCGTAATCCCAGCCGGAGAGAACGGAGCTGATGTCCTTTGAAAAGCGGGGGTCGTTGCGTTCGCTTCTCGGGTTGTTGGTGTTGGCAGCCATAGTACATCGGGAGACAGAGCTCGCTTCTCAGCCCGGTTACACCACCGGCGGTGGTCGTCGCTCTGTCCTCACCCGATTATAGCATGCGAATGCTCCCCGGAGACATCGTCACAGGCAAAACTGCTGCCCCCGGGGGCGAGAGAAATGCCGCCCGATGGCTTACCATTCCCGCGTGAACCAGACCCCGACCGCGGCCGAGACGCCCCAGCCATTCCTGATGGCAAACCCCCTGCGCTCCGTCATCGATGGCCCGACCGTCGAGTGGCAGCCCTATGGCGAAGCGGGGGAGATCGTCAGCACCTTCGGCGTCCCCCCGGCGGAATACTCGGCTGTCCGCAAGGCGACAGGCCTGATCGACCTGCCTCAGCGGGGCATCATCGAGGTGACAGGGCCGGACCGACACGCCTTCCTGAACAACCTCCTGACCAACCAGCTCTACTGGAAAGACCAGAAACGCGGCCTGCCGTCGGGCGAAGTGGTCTACGGCTTTTTCCTCAGCGGCAAGGGACGCGTCTTCGCCGACGCCAACGTGATCGAGCTCGGCGAGCGGTCGCTGCTCGAGCTCGACGCCCGCATGGTCAAGCCGCTGCTGGCCATGCTCCAGCGCTATCACTTTGCGGAAAAGGTCAAGTTCGCAGCCAGGCTCGAAGGCGACGCGGCGCTGCACGAAATGGCGCTCCACGGGCCCGGCGCCGCCGACGTCGTGGCGGCGGCGGGCGGGGCGGCCTCGCTCGGGCCGATGCACTGTGCCGTAACTTCGGTATGCGGCGTAGAAACCGTGATCTGGCGCGACGACGCGTGCGGCGTGCCGGGGATTCACCTCGTCGCCCCCACCGAAAAGGCCGAAGCGCTGTGGCGCGGCCTGGTCGAGCCTTACGCACAGCAGACCAACAAGCGCACGCTCCGACCGGTCGGCTGGGCGGCATACAACGCATGCCGAATCGAAGCCGGCAGGGCCATGTTCGGCATCGATTTCGATGACACCATCCTGCCGGCCGAGACGTCGCTCGAAGGCCGAGCGGTGTCGTTTACCAAGGGCTGCTACCTCGGCCAGGAGGTCGTGGCGCGGATGCACGCGCGCCAGCAGGTGGCGCGGAAGATCGTGGGCCTCAGGGTCGCGCATGACGCCGTGCCCATCGCCGGGCAGGGCGTCTACGACGCGCAGCAGAACGTCATCGGAACCATCACCAGCTCGACGTTTTCGCCCGTGCTGAGCAACGCGGCCATCGCCCTGGCGCTGGTGAAGAAGCCGCATTTCGCGCCAGGGACGGTCGTGCGCGTGCCCGCCGAGGGCGCCATCCGTGAGGCAACGGTTACACCGCTCCCGTTCCTCCCGCCGGCCGATCAGGGGTGACCGGTGTCACGCCGCTGCGACGGTGCGCCAGGTTTGCGCAATCCAGATCAAGATGGGTTAGGCTTCGCGCAGGGTGGAAAGAGACAATCCCCAGCGATAAGGAGTTGGCGATGCACAAGCTGAGCAAGCGCGTGGCGGCGATGGTGTTGTTGTCGATGGTGGGCGGAGCCGCTGTATACGGACAATCTCCGGCCGAGTCTGACCAGACAGCCGCCGCGACACCGGTCGAGCCGGTGGTGCATGCCGACAAGACCCTCTCGCGCATCGCCTTCGGGTCGTGCGCCAAGCAGGACCGGCCCGCCCCGGTCTTCGACGCCATCAACACCCTCAAGCCCGAGGCATTCATCTGGCTGGGCGACAATGTCTATGCCGACACCACCGACATGACCATCATGCGGGCGAAGTATCGCCAGCAGGCGGGGCGTCCGTCGTATCAGGCGCTGACCCAGTCGGCCGTCATCCTGGGAACATGGGACGACCACGACTACGGCCAGAACGACGCGGGCGCCGAGTTTCCCGCGAAGAAGGACGCGAAGATCGAGCTTCTGAACTTTCTGGGCGAATCTGCCGACTCGGCCCGTCGGGGGCGGGAGGGCGTCTATGAGGCCTATGAGTTCGGCCCGGCGGGACGCCGCGTGCAGGTCATCCTGCTCGATATGCGCTGGTTTCGAGGGCCGGTCGTCAATGACCCGGCCGTGAGGCGACAGACAGGCTCGGGCCCGTATCCGCCGACCAATGACCCGACCGTGACCATGCTGGGCGACGCCCAGTGGGCCTGGCTCGAGGCCATGCTGCGCCGCCCGGCCGACGTGCGGATCATCGGGTCGAGCATGCAGTTGCTCGCCAATCAGCACACGTGGGAGCGCTGGGGCATGCTTCCGCACGAGCGCCAGCGCATGATCGACCTGATCGACCGATCGGGCGCCGGCGGCGTGGTCGTCATCAGCGGCGACCGCCACGCCGCCGAGATCTCGTCGATGACGCTTCCCACGGCCGGTTACCCGCTCTATGACGTCACCAGCAGCAGCCTCAATTCGCCGCTGGGTAATCCGCGTCCCGAGGTCAACGAACTCCGCACCCACGCCGAGCGCTACACCGAGGCCAACTTCGGCCTGATCGAGATCGACTGGTCGGCCCAGCAGCCGTCGATCACCATGCAGGTGAGAGGCGCCCAGGGCAACGCCGTCATCTCCGAGACAGCCACGTTGCGCACGCTGCAACCGAAAGCGGCGGCTCCGGCCGGCGAGTGACCGCTGATTCGTCACCGCTTTTTGCACAGGCGCGATGAACCAGTTGGCCCTAGGGCTCGTCGCCTGCGACCGCAAGTTGAAGGCGGGCGACGGCGAGGGCCGCGAACACGGGGTGATCCCGGCAGCCCCAAGCCATCCGGCTCGCCATCGGGCTGAGCGGCCCGCACAATATCGCTGCATGACAGACACGCTCCCCTCCGGTCAGTCCGCGGCCGCTCCGCTGCTCAGGCGGGGCGCCGAAGTCGCGATGACCCTGCTCGTCGCCCTCTGGGCGTGTTTCCTCAACCTCGGCGGGATGAACGACCCCGTCTCGCCCATGGACGAAGGCCTGCTGCTGGTCTACCCCGAACTGGTCATGCAGGGGGCGGTGCCCCATCGCGACTTCTGGACCGCCTACGGCCCGGTGCTGTTCTGGGTGCTCGGCGGCGTCTACTCGATCGGCGGCGTCGACATCCGACTCGAACGGGTCGTCGCGATCGCGGCGCGGGTGATCCTGGCGCTGGGCATGCTGCGGCTTCTTCGACCCTTCGGGCTGGTCACGGCGGTGGCCGGGGCGCTTGCTTCCGCGTGGATGGCCGCGGGCTTTCCCCTGCGCGCGGCGACATGGCTCTTCGCCACAATGCTGCTCGTCTGGGGCCTGACGCTGCTGCTGGGGCAACGCGGAGAACATCAACGCCGCTGGCCGACAATACTGCTCGGCGGCATCCTCCTGGGGTTGGCGATCGGCGTGCGCCTCGACACGGTGGCGCTCGCGGCGGTCTGCTGCGGCGCGCTTGCGGTGGCGTCGCTTCCGCCGGGCGTGCGCCGCTTTGGGATAATGGGGCTGGTCGTCGGGCTGATGCCGACGGTGGTCCACATCAATATCGCCGGGCCCGCGCAGGTCATCCAGAATGTGCTGATCGACCCCGTGTTTCGCATGCCCGCCGGAAGGCGCCTTCCCGTTCCGCCGGCGTCCTGGCTCGATGCCGCCAAGCTCTACGCGATTGTTCTTTCGATCGGCGCCATCGCCGCCGCGGCCGTCGCCGTCTTCCGGCAGAAGCAAGGCGACAACCCTTGGCAACGGCGTGTTCGCGTGCCGGTCGTCGTCCTGGGGGTGATGGCCGTCTGCCTGTTGCCGCATGCCCTGCAGCGGTGCGACCGCAACCACCTCGTGCTCGCCGCGGCGATGATCGTGCCGCTGCTGGCCGTCGCGGCGGCGTCCGCGTTTCGTTCGCGGGCAGCACAATGGGCCGGCGCGGTGGTGTTGCTGGCGGTGGTGGTCGGCGCGTTCCGCGATATCGCATGGCAGCCGCTCAACAACGTGTTTCTTCGGATCCAGGGCGTGCCCCCGATGGGCGTGTGGGTCGAGGCCAACGGGCGTCGCCTGCCGGTGTGGGGACCGGACGCCGCCGCGGCGACGTCGTCGCTCATGAAGGCGATCGATAACCACCTCGCGTCGGCGAACCCGGGAGAAATACAAACCGTCTACGTCGCCCCGGCCGACCTCACGCGCACCAACTACAACGACACCCACCTTTATCACCTGCTCATGCCGCGTCTTCGTCCCGCGGGCTACTACTTCGACATGAACCCTGGCGTTAACAATCGCGTCGGGTCTCGCACGGTCGCCGACCTCGAGGCGGCCGACCTGCTGATTCTCTCAACCCAGTGGGACAATTGGACAGAACCCAACGCTTCAATGCAGCGAGGCTGGGAGGAACCCAATTGCGTGGCCGAGCAACTGTTTGAAAAAGTGAACACATTCGGCCCATACCGCCTATACGCGAGACACATTACACAACAATAGAAGTGGCACGACGTCGGATCGCGCGGCTAGCATAAGGCTCAGGCCGCTATCGGGCGTTTTCATCCAACTCGGTGGATGTGACGGTCTCGTTGAGTTGCTGGCCGACGATCAAGGAGAATGGCGATGCTGCGTCTTATGTTGGTGCTTGCCGCTAGCCTCGTGCCCGCCGTTGCAGCGGGTCAGATCCGACCCCTCACGCTGGCCCCGCCGCCCGGCTCATATGCCGACCCCGCCGGCGACTCCATCCCGACCGACGACACGCCCACCCGCACGTATGACCTCAGCTTCGTCGACTTTCGGCGCTCGGGCCCCAACTTCGTCATTACCGCCGGCGGCACGCCCAACGAGACGCCCTATGTCACGTTCGTCGTCGACGCCGATCGCAACCCGGCCACCGGCCTGCCCGGCATCGATGCCGACGGCACCGACTCGGCATTGATCGGTTGGGATTACATCGTTGATGTCACCCGCTTCGGCACGGCCGTGCTTGATTCCAACTTCAACTTCCTCGGAACATTCAACACCCAGACCTTCCTCAACGGCCTGCGCGCCACGCTGCCCGCATCGCTCTTCGGCGGCAACGTCCTGATGGCTTACAAGGCGACGGGCGGCATCGCTTACAACGACGCGCTCTATTCGACGATCACCGACTACGCCAGCGACGTCGGCTCGCCCGCGCTGTTGACGCGCATTCCCTACCCCGCAGGCGACACCGACTTCGACAACGATGTCGATTTCGATGACCTGGGCGTGCTGCTGGGCAACTACGAAACCACCGTGCCGGCCGCCAGCCTTGGCGACGGCGACCTCGACGGCGACGTCGATTTTGACGACCTGGGCCTGCTCCTGGGCAACTACGGCGTGGGCCTGCCCGGCCAACTCGACGCGCTGCCATCGAACATCGCCATCCCCGAGCCTGGCTCGATGGCGCTGGCGGCTATCGCATTCGCGGGATTGTTCCGTCGCAGGCGGTAACGCCTGGTTTGGCCTGCGATGCTCAAGCCGGCGTCTTCGCTGCGGAGGGGTGGGTCGAACCCGAAGCATGCGAGCCCGAGCCAAATACCACCGAAGCCGCTCTCTCCTGTCACCCACGCCGCTCCGGCCGGTGTCGTCGAAGCGGCTCGGCATTGTTTCGCCGAAGCGGGTCGACCGCCGTCTCGTCAGCGGTCGTGAATGGCGCTAAAGCCCGTATTCGCTCCACCGCCGCTGCACGAGCGACTTGGTCGCCTCGTCGAAATCGAGCTCGATCGGATAGCGCCTGACCTGCCCCTCTTCCGGCAGCTTGACCGTCGCGTCGAAGCCCACCTTGCTGCCCACGCCCTTGACCGGCGCGGCATGGTCGAGGATGTCGACCGGGCCGCGGACAACCTCCATATCGCGCTGCGGGTCGCAATTGGCGAACAGGTGAAACAGCACCGCTTGCTCGTCGTGCACATCGACCTGCTCGTCCACCACGATGATGAACTTGGTGAACGCCATCTGCCCCGCGCCCCAGATCGCGTGCATCACCCGGCGCGCCTGATACGGATATTCCTTGCGGATCTTGATGTAAGCGCAGTTGTGAAACACGCCGGCCATCGGCAGGCTGTAATCGACGATATCGGGCACGAGCATTTTCAGCAGCGGCAGGAAGACGCGCTCGGTCGCCTTGCCCAGAAAGTAGTCTTCCATCGGCGGCTTGCCGACGATCGTCGCGGGGTAGACGGGGTTGCGCCGGTGGGTGATGGCGCTGACATGAAATGCCGGGTAAAGGTCGGCCAGCGAATAAAAGCCGGTGTGATCGCCAAACGGGCCTTCGAGCAGCGTCTCGTCGGGATCGACCCA
>CAZBOE010000003.1:46699-58244 GCA_964493365.1 uncultured Tepidisphaeraceae bacterium
GATGACGATCTCCGCGTTGGCCGGCACCTCGAGCGGGATGGTTTTTGCGGGGCAGATCTCGATGCCGCCGCCGTTGAGAAAGCCGGCGAACAGGTGTTCTTCCACGCCCGGCGGCAGCGGGGCGGTCGCCGCGTAGGGCAGCACCGGCTCGCCTCCGAGCACGATCGCCAGTGGCATCCGCTCGCCGCGCTTCTTGTAGGCGCGGAAGTGACGAGCGCCGTCGTGGTGCATGTGCCAGTGCATGGCCGCCTTGCGCGGGCCGAAGACCTGCACGCGATACATGCCGATGTTGCGGTCGCCGGTGTCGGGGTGGCGTGTGTGGATTCCAGCCAGCGTGATGTAGCGCCCCGTGCCCACAGGATACCGGCCGGCCGATACATCGGCGGCATGCTCCGCATACACCTGCCCGCGGGTCGGGTCGCCGTCGTGGGGCCAGCACTGGATGATCGGCAGCCGCAGCAGGTCGGCCCGGTCGCCCTCGAGCACCACCTCCTGACAGATGCCGCTGCGCACCGACCGCGGCGGAAAACTCGCCATCTTGAGCAGGTCGGGCAGCTTTTTCATCTTCTCCAGCAGCGTCGTCGGCACCTCCGGCTTGACCAGTTGCTGCACACGGGCGGCCAGGTCTTCGAGCGTTGCGGTGCCGAAGGCCTTATTCATCCGCCAGTAGCTGCCGAAGGTATTGATGGCCAGCGGGATGTCGCTCCCCTTGACGCTCTCAAACAGCAACGCCTTGCCGCCCAGCCGGCCCTGGGGCGAACGATCGCGCTCGTTGTGACCGTGAGGCGCGGGCGACTTCATCACCCGGTCGGCCACCGCGGAGAGTTCGAGGATCGGATCGACCGGCGCGCGGACTCGGGCGAGTTCGCCTTCGGCTTCGAGCGTGCGGAGAAAGTCCTGGAAGGTCATGGTCCGCGCCAGTAGAACTGGCGCGGGCCGGCGTGGCAAAGGTCACGGCAGGAAATGAAAGCCGGGCCCCGGCCGCCCACTCGGGTGGCGCTCGCCCGGGCAGGCAGGACACACCGTGCCCCCTGTCGGGCGCGGCATATCACCACGCGTTGCGGCGGGGCGTGACCGACGACGACAGGGTCACCGACTGTTTCCCGGTCGACTCGGCCGCCCCAAGATCGCGGGCGGTGTCGCGCAGTGTGAACCGCACGGTGCCCCGCCTCAGCAGGTCATAGGGCAGCCCGCCGCGGGCGGCCGTCGGGCTTTTCATCGGCGTCAGCGTGAAGCCGAGCAGGTCGGCCTCGCCCGTGCCCACGCCACGGAGCAGGACCTGCGGCTCGCCGGTGGTGGCGGTCGTCCAGGTGTGGCCCGATCGCGTCCAGGTGATCGCCTGGCGCAGGATCGTTCCCTCTTCCTGCCAGAACTGCGAGCCCGTGCCGCTGTCGCTTCGGCCGACCCGGATCATCGGTGTATTCACCTCGATGCCCGAGCTGAAAACACTCGCGTCGTCGGGCGCCGGCAGGTGTAGGTCGGCCTGGCGGATCTCCGCCAGCATGCGGTGAAGCGTGAGCCGCGCACGCTGTGTGAGGTCTGACTGTTCCTGGTTGATGCGATAGGCCGCGAACGAGGCATTGACCGCGGCCGCGGTCGCCAGCAGCAGCCCGGCGCTGATCGACAGCGCCAGCAGCATCTCGACCAGGCTCAGACCGTGCCGGCTGCTGCGCCGGCAAAGTGAAATCGGGCGGCGGCCGGGTTTCATGGCAACTCCTCGCGGTAGGTATCGGGCTCGGGCAGAATGTCGATCGCGATGTTGATGCCGTCGGGCAGCGCGCGATAGGGGTTGTATCGGATGTTCAACCGCCCGAAGCCGCCTTCGGGCAACGCCGACGGGTTGGTGTCGGAGTCGCTGGCGCCGAAGTAGGCGAGCGTGGTGTTTCCGGCGCCGTCGCCCGTGACGATGATCGAGCCGTCGACCGTGCTCGTGCCACGGATGTCGATGTTGCCCGCAACCACCACGCCCACGAGCGTGCTGGGCGCTTCGCCCGGGTTGGTGAACGAGCCCATTTCGATGTTGGTCTGCGGCGCAACCACCGTGGCCGTCTGGTCGACCTGGTTGTCAAAACGCGTAGCGCCGGTGAACTCCCACGAATTGGCGAAGTGTGTATACGCGGTGGCATACGCTCCGGCGATCGGCCCATTGAAGTTGCAGTTGTTGAAGCGGATGTTGTTGCCCTTGGACGACCCCTGCGTCGACTGCGACGTCAGCGGCGTGTTCTTGTTGAAACTGGGCTGACCCGACATCGGCCTCTGTGCCCACGACATGCCGTCGCTCGAGGAATATGTCACCGAGCCGTTGCTCTTGGTGATGTTGCGTTCGCCGTCGACGAAGGTGACGCCTTCGAACGTGCAGTTCTCGAACAGCGCGTTGAGCCCCTTGGGGATCGTCACGTTTCGGAAGGTCATGTTGCGGAAGACCGGGCGGCGATAGGTCGCCTGGTAGCTCGTCGAGCCGTAGGGCGTGCGCTCGTCGACGGTGCCCCCGTTGGCATCGCCCGCGGTCAGCGTCGCGTTGGCGATGACGGACGCCGTCTTGGTCGGGCTGCCGGCGGCCGTGCCGCTGCGCGCCCGGAAACCGTCGACGCAGTCTTCGAAGTTGGCAGGCGTGAGGTCGATGATGTCGCCCGAATCGGCGCCGAACTTGACCGGCACATCGGTCGGGTCGTCGACAGCCACCGTGCCCTGGATCATGTCGTTGATGGTCTTGCCCTGTGAGGCCAGGTTGTTTGTCCAACCCGATTCGCTCGTGGCCATCGTGATCGTGCCGCGGAGCTTGGCATAGCCGTCGAGCACGTCGATGTAATCGTCGTTGTATCCCTCGCGGATGACATCGCCTTCGTACATCGGCGCGCCGATCGTGTTGATCGCGTTGAACAGCTCGTGATCGACCAGCGTGCCGTCGGGCTTGGTGAACTCCGACCGGTGCACACGGTGGTCTCCGTCGGTGTCATAATGCTGCATGAACAGATCGAGCTCATCGATGTAGGCGTCGCCGTTGTAGTCGCTGTAGCCCGCCTGCGTGGCGGCGGCGTATTCGCTCTGGTTGTTGACGCTGATGCGGTTGTCGTAATCGCGGAAGGCGTTGAGCGTGGCGCCGTTGATCGTCACCTCGCCCTGGAGAAACGAGTTGAACTGGGTGATCCGCGACGCCAGTGTCGAATCAAGGTGCATGAAATCGCTGAGCATAAGGATCGGCGGATACTTGTTGGGGGTCGCCATCGCGACCGGCCCCTCCACCACCGTGTTGCGGCCGAGCTGGATCGGAACCTTGCCTACCACCGCATAGCGGACTTTCTTGTCGACCTTGAATGTCATCGTCGCCCGGCGAACCGCCGACCCGAACGTGCCGGTGCTGGTCACGTGGATGTAGCGGGCGTCGTCGGCGTCACGCTCGATCGAGATCTGAAACGTCTCCGTGCGATCGGTCGAGAGCGCGATGGGCGGGCAGACAACGCGCAGCCCGCTGTCGGTCGGCGCGACGCGTTCGAGCGGGTTGGATAGTGCGAGGTAGTCGCTGCGGATCGAGCTCTTGATGCCGGGCCAGAGCTCTTCGGCAACCGCATGGCTGATCGTGCCGCGCGAGTCAGACGGGAGGCTCATCCGCTGGAAGCGGTATGCCTGCCACCGCAGGCCCGATTCGGCGGCGGCGCGGGCGCGGTCGACGGCGCTCAGGTTGGCAGCGCCCTGCATGTTGAGCGTCGACATCGACATCATGCCGACCGTCAGCGTGGCGAAGATCGTGAGGAAAAGCATCGCCAGGACGGCCGCAGCCCCCCGGCGGTTGAAGCGGCGTCGCTCGAACCGCCGGCGCAGGCGAGTCGTGGGGCGACGTCGACGCTGGGATGTCATGAATTGAAACAGCATGAGGCCTCCAACTCAGGATCGACTCAGACCCGCGTGCGAAGCCAGCTGGTCTGATACACCACGGTCTGCGGCATGCCCGGTCGCTCGCGAAACAGGATGCGCACCGTCACCCGCCGCACCTCCGACCCCGACTGCGTCGAGCTCAGGTTCATCGGGTTGACCTGCGTCACCGTCACGGCCTGGGCGTATTGATCCATCCCCGAGATGGCGTTGCGCGACGAGTCGAGCGGCGCAGCGCCGGTTGTGTCCAGCCCGTTGAAGTCGTCGATGTCGTCGAACTGCGAGACATCGAGCTCTTCGGTGCCAAAGCCCGTGCCGGCCGGGTCGTCAAACGGAAGGTCGGCGAGCATCTCCTGGATGTTGTTGGCCAGGAACAGGGCAACCGTCTGGTGGTTGGCCGCCGCGTTGGTCTGTGTGCAGGTGACCGTCAACTGCATGACGCCCACCACCCCCATGCCGATGATGACCGTCGCCAGCGCCACCTCCGGCAGGGTGAATCCCCGTCGGACGCGGGCTGGAACAGAACGTCTCATGCACGGCGAGAGAGCCATGCTCTATACGTCATATTCAACAGCGGTGATGGCAAGTGCCCAGATTGCCCGACTTCACAAGCCCATTGCGAAAGCGCGCCGCACTCTCCGCGTCGGCCGCAGGCGCGCCACAACCCGCACAGGCGGGGCTATTTCACGAGCTGGCTGAGCTTGAAGACCGGCAGGATGATCGACATGGCGATGAAGCCGACGACGCTGCCCATCACCACGATCATCAGCGGCTCGATCATGGCCGTGACCGCCTTGATCGTGTTCTTCAGCTCCTTCGAGTAGTAGGAGCTGATCTCGTCGAGCACTTCGCCCAGCTTGCCCGACTCTTCGCCCGCCGCGATCATCTGCACGACCGCCCTGGGCAGCAGGGGGCTGCGCGTCAGGGGCATGGTGATCCGTTTACCTTGCTTGACCGCGCTATGAACCGCCCGCCACATCCGCTTGTAGAGCGTGTTGCCGCTGATCTCGGCGGTGATCGCGATCGTGTCGAGCATCGGCACGCCCGCGTTGATGAGCTGGCCCATCGTGTTCATCGAGCGGCTGATATACAGCGCGCGGAACATCTTCTTGAACAGCGGCACCGTGAGCTTGGTCTTGTCCCAGTAGAGCCGGCCCCAGTCGGTGCGCAGCGCCAGCACAAAGCCCCACGCCCCGCAGATGGCCGCGATCAGCAGCACCCACCAGTAATTGACCATGAAATCGCTCATCGCCATGAGCAACTTGGTGGGCGCGGGCAGGGCGGCCTCCTTGCCCTTGAACATCACGGTGAACCGCGGCAGCACAAACGTCAGGAGGAACACCGTCGTGCCGATCGCCATCGTGCCGATGATCGCGGGGTAGATCATCGCCCCCTTGACCATCGACGCCGTCTCGATCTGCTGCGCCATGTAATGGGCGATCTTGTCGAGCATTCGGGCAAACCCGCCCGAAAGCTCCGACGCCTTGACCATGTTGATATACAGCGGCGAAAAGACCTTGGGGTAGCGCAGCAGCGCGTCGGAGAACTGCCGGCCCGATTCGACATCCTTGCGGATCTGGACAAGCATCGCCCGGAACTTCGGGTTTTCGACCTGTTCCGATATGCCCTCGATCGCGGCGCGAATGCTGATGCCCGCGCGGATCATCACCGCGAGCTGGGTCGTGAAGTTGAGCACGTCTTTCTGCGACGGCCCGAAGCTCAGACCCATCTCCGACCACTTCCGCGCCGCCTTGGCATCGCCGGCCGGCATGAGCGACAGGATGAACTCGCCGCGCTCCCGCAGCTGCTGCGAGGCCGCCGCCAGCGTCGGCGCGGTCAGCACACCGGCACTCATCTTGCCGCTGGGATTCTTTGCCTCGTACTTGTAGACCGGCATAGGAAGTCAGGGCTGAAAGGTTCACTGCGAGCAACACGCCGCGCCGTCGGCCGACCCGCTAGGCGACCAGCGCCCGGTCGAGCTTCTCGGGGTGTGCCGCCTGGGCGATCGCGTCTTCGCGGCTGATGTAGCCGTTCACGAAAAGCTGCTTGATGCTGCTGTCGAGCGTCTGCATGCCCAGCGCTCGGCTCGTTTCGATAATGTTGGGAATCTCGAAAATGCGGTTCTCTCGAATGCAGTTTCGCACGGCCGGCGTGCAGAGCATGATCTCCACGCCCGGGATCATCCCGGGCTGGTCGGCCCGCTTGAACAGCGTCTGGCTGATCACCGCCTGCAGCGTGTTGGCCAGCATCGAGCGGATCTGGTTCTGCTCGTCGCTGGGGTAGATGTCGATGATACGCTCAATCGTTTGCGGCGCGTTGACGGTGTGAAGCGTGCTGAAGACCAGGTGGCCCGTCTCGGCGGCGGTGATCGCGGCGCTGGTCGTCTCCAGGTCGCGCATTTCGCCCACGAGGATGACGTCGGGGTCTTGTCGAAGCGCATGCCGCAGGCCCGAGGCGAAATCGGGAACGTCGCTGCCGACTTCGCGCTGCTCGATCGCGCACTTGTTCGACACGAACGCATATTCGATCGGGTCTTCAAGCGTGATGATGTGACCCTGGTCGCGCCGGTTGATCGCATCGATCATGGCCGCCAGCGAAGTCGATTTGCCCGAGCCGGTCGGCCCGGTCACCAGGATCAGCCCGCGCGGCAGGTGAGTGGGCTTGCTGCAGATCTCGGGCAGAAACAGCTGCTCGATCTGCCGCACCTTGTCGTTGATCGTTCGGAAAGCCAGCGCCACCGTGTTGCGCTGGTAATGCGCATTGACGCGGAACCGGCCGACCCCCGCGATCTCATACGAGAAGTCGGCGTCGCGATGCTCGACGAAATCCGCCCACCGCTTGTCGCTGGTCAGCATCTCACGCGCGAGCCGCTCGGCGCCTTCGGGCGTCACGATCGGAAAATCGCTCGGCGTCACCACCGTATGAACGCGGAACAGCGGCGGCAGACCCACGTTGATGTGAACGTCCGACGCCTTGGCCGCCACGGCGTTACGAAGGATGTCGTTGAGAATACTCATGGTGGAACAGTTGCCCGTTGTAAGTTGCCCGCCGGTCGCCTTTCACTGTTGTCGTGCCGGCCGCCCGCTCGGCTACACCGCGCTCTCGGTCACCCTCAAGACTTCATCGACCGTTGTCTGCCCGGCCATAACCTTGTTAAACCCGTCTTCGCGCAGCGTCACCAGCCCGCGCTCGCGGCAGAGCTTTCTGAGTTGTGTAACGTCTGGATTGCGTGTGACGAGGTCGCGGAGGTTGTCGTCCATCACGAGCAATTCATAGATCCCCAGCCGCCCCGAATACCCCGTCTTGCGGCACCGGTCACACCCGCGGCCCTTGAACACGTCTTTGCCATGAAAGCCCTGCATGGCCAGGAATTCCTTCATTTCGTCGGTCGGCTCATACACATCCTTGCACTGTCCGCAGATCTTTCTGACCAGCCGCTGCGCCAGGATCGCGTTGACCGCGGCGCTGATCAGGTAAGGCTCGACCCCGATGTTGATCAGGCGGGTGATCGAACTGGGCGCGTCGTTGGTGTGCAGCGTCGAGAGCACGAGGTGGCCGGTCAGCGAGGCCTGCACCGCGATGCGTGCCGTCTCGCCGTCGCGGATCTCACCCAGCATCACCACATCAGGGTCCTGTCGCAGCAGCGACCGAAGCGCCGCCGAGAACGACATCCCGATCTTGTCATGCACCTGCACCTGGTTCGCCTGGCTCAGGTGATATTCGATGGGGTCTTCCACCGTCGAAATGTTGAGCTTGTTGCCGTCCATGCACCGCAGCGACGAATACAGCGTGGTCGTCTTACCCGAACCGGTCGGCCCCGTGACCAGCAGGATGCCGTGCGGCTGATCGATCTGGTTACGCCAGATCGTCATGACGTTTTCGGAGAAGCCGAGGTCCTCCAGCGCCACGTTGATCGAGCGGTTGTCGAGAATACGAATGACCACCTTCTCGCCATACGCCGTCGGAAGCGTGCTCACGCGAAGGTCAACCTTCCGCTCGTGGATCACCGCCCTGATTCGGCCGTCCTGCGGCAGCCGGCGCTCAGAGATGTCGAGGTTGGCCATGATCTTCAGGCGCGAGACGATGGCCGCGTGCATGCCGCTGGGCGGCGTCATCGCCTCGAAGAGGATGCCGTCGATGCGATATCTCACCTTGAGCGCCTTCTCCTTCGGCTCAATGTGAATATCGCTCGCCCCCTGTTTCACTGCGTCAAACACGAGGTAGTTCACAAACCGGATGACGGGCGACTCGTTGCCGATCTTGGCCAGATCGGTCACGTCGTCCTTCGCCTCGGCGACGACCTGCACGTCGTCGTCCGACATGTCCTTGATGATCTCGTCGACCTTCACGTCGGCGCCGCCGCTGGTGAAAGCTTCCACCAGCTTGTTGATGCTCGCCGTGGTCACCACCGCCACCCGCACCGGCAGCTTGACCTTCCTTCTGACCTCATCGAGCAAGAAGACATTGGTCGGGTCGGCCATGCCGACGACCAGCGTCTGGCCAGCCGCCCCCGGCCTGGCCTTGCCCGGCGTCGGGCCCGCTTGTGCCGCGTCGGGTTCTTCGAACCACAGCGGTATGACCTGGTGCTTGCGGATGTAGTCGGCCGGCAGCAGTTCGAATGCCTTGAGCTCCACCTCGCCGCGCTCGGGCGAGACGAATCGCAGCCCCATGGTCTGCGCCAGCGCCGAGAGAATCTCGTTCTCGCCGGTCGCGTTGATCGAAAGCAGGATTTGGGCCGTGCTCTTGCCGGGGCTCTGCCGCGCCGCGTCGCGCGCCTGCTGGAGCTGCTCGTCGGTGATGTGCCCGCGCGCCAGCAGCAGGTCTTCCACCGTCATCCGCGCCTGCGGCTGGGCAGGCCCGGCCGAGGCAAATCCGCCGAACGCGTCGAGCGAGAGATGATCGCCCAGGGCGAGCTCATCGCCGGCAGAAAGCGTGTCGGCGGGCGCTGCGGCGCCGTTGCCCGGGGTTGCGGCCGCGGGGGGCCGTGGCAGGGTCGCTGCGTTGTTGCTGCTGCGTCGTGTAAACAAGGCTCACCCTCCGGCTGACACCCTCGATCTCACCGCTGCATCGCCAGGCGGAATCGGAAGGTGTCTTTGCGGACAACCAGCGACTGCGCCTCGATCTTCTCCACGACAAAATCGCCGACCGTGTCGCCCTCGCCCACCATCGTGCCGTTGACCACCGCGGCCTTGCGATTTCCGCTGACCACGATCGATGCGATGGTCAACTGGGCCGCCTCAGACGCCGCCAGCGCCCGCATCTCCTCGCGTCGCAGCTTCTGCGCCTCTTCGTCGGTGGGCAGCTCGGGCGGCTTGGCAAACCGAAACGGGTTGGTCTTGAGGTCTTCCAGCGGCACCTGCGTCGTCGCGGGATAGGTGGCGAACCGCTCGACCACCTTCTCGGTGTCTTTGAGCATGTTCTGCATCTGCTGGATGTTCTTGCCGCCGTCGGAGAGAAACTTGTTGATCGTCTCGTGCGCCGCCGCCGCCTTGGGATCGACTGCCGCCGCCGCGGTCTGGGGTCCCGTGCGCCAATACATGAAGTAGGTGCCACCGATCGCCGCCAGCACCAGCGCGCTCAGCAGGATCGTGCCCGAGCCCAGGCGATTCCGCGGCTCATCGACGACGAAGTCCGTGTCGGTCGGGTTGGCCAGGGTCTCGGTCAGTGAGCCGTCGCCGGTGTCGGGCGGCGTCTCGTTGTCGTTGAGCGTGTCGAGGTTCATTGCCGGTCTCCGATCAAAGGTGCCGTCTCAGCGGGCGCTGGTGACTGTCGCCGCCGGCGCGGGAGGCGTGTCCGATTCGAAGAAGATGACCACCGTCAGCTTCGCCGACATCGCCCCGTCGATCGCATCGATCTTGCTCAGGTCCATCCGCGTGGCGCGGGTGATGCGCGGCAGCTTTTCGAGCTGCAGAAGAAACTCGTAAAACCCGTCAAAATCGCCCTCGAGCGACAGCTCGATGGGTTGCTCGCTGTAAGCCGTTCCGCGCTCGATCTTCAGCGGCTTGAATGTCTTGCACTGCAGCCGGTTCGACTCCGCCATCCGCCACACGCTGTCGACGATCGCGTCGACGTCCTTCTCCTTGGGCAGCTTGCTGTCGAAGAATGAGATCGCTTTTTCCAGGTCGGTCAGCTTCTTCTCCAGGTCGGCGATGCCCGAGGTCGATTGCCGAAGGTTTTCCAGCGCGGTCTGTTTCGCCCGCATGTCGGCCGACAGGGTCGTCCGGCGGCGCTCCGCCTGATTGAAGACGAAGTACCAGCTGCACCCCAGCAGGCCCACCATCACCACGAAGAAAACCAGTTCCTTGATGCCTACGCGCATGTGTCGTCCTCCGCGGTGTCTATTCGTTGGGGTTGACCGATGCCGACCGCGAGCGCCGCATCTCGCCGACCGCCCGCGCAGCCTGTTCGGGCGTCACGGCGGCCCTGGGGTCCAGCCCCATCTCGATCTGAAACTTGCGGATCGTCTGCTCGTCGCGGTTGAGGTCTTCGATGATGATCAGGTTGATGTCGCGCAATAGCGGCGAATCGCCCAGCTTCTTCATGTATTGCGCCACCTGCACGTCCGTGCCCGCCACGCCGGTCAGCTTCACCGTCACGTTGTAGGCCTTGGGCGTCGCCGGCGGGGGGGCCGCCGCCGTGGCTTTCTTCGCGTCGAGCTGCGCCTTCTTGGCTTCCGCGGCCGTGCGCCCGGGCGGCGGCGCCGCAGGCGGAGGCGTCGCCACCTTGCTGTCCAGCTCCAGGTCCAGCAGAGATACCGTCTCGGGCAGCGCGTTGGTCAGCTCGGCCAGCAGAAAGCTCCGCGGAATCTTCTCCAGCAGCGAAGCGCTGATCTCCGCCTTGGCCGCGATCTGCTGCTGCTTGGTCTGCATCTGCTTGACCTGCTCGATCCGCTTGGCCGCCTCGGCGTAGGCCGAGTCGATGCTCGAGTGCTGTTTCTCGAGGTCATGGGTCATCCGCTCGGTCAGCATGAATGCCGATCCGATTCCTGCCATCACAATGACAAACAGGCTCGCGCAGATCACGTTGCTGCGGCGCTGCGCCTTTCGCTCGAGATAATCGTCGGGCAGAAAACTCAGGTCATTGGGGGAAGGTGCTGGCGCCATGTGATCACCCGCTTGCTAAAACTCAGGTCAAGCCGATTTGGCCATCTGCTCGGCGGGCTCCTTGCCCGAAGCAGCCACCGGGCCCATGCTCAGCCCCAGCGCGATGGCCCAGTCGGGGTGGGGTTGCCGCGGATCGAGCGTGACCTGCGATGGGTCAGCGCCCTGTTCGACCATCAGCCGCGACATGCGCACCATCGGGTCGCCGATCTGTCCGGGCAGGCCCATCTCCCGGGCGATGTGCGCACACATCGCGCGGTGCCGCGATTCGCCGCCGACAAACACAAGCCGCTCCACCGGTGCTTGGGGAAACGTCGCCTCGTGATACCGTCTGCACCACTGCATCTCGTCGATCAGCCGGTTGAGCGGCTCGAGCACCGCCTGTTCGATCATCCGCTGCTTGCCCGCGTCGACGCCCGCCTGGCCGGCCTCACACCGATCGGTGCCCGGGGCGTTTTCTTCCGGGGCCGGCGATACGCCCACCGTCGTCTCACGCGTTGTCTTCTCGGGGTTGCGATCGACCGGCTGGGCCGTCGGGGCCTGCGAATCGGCCTCGCGCGCCGCGCGGCTGCTCT
>CAZBOE010000004.1:0-37368 GCA_964493365.1 uncultured Tepidisphaeraceae bacterium
CATGCGGAGCCCCTGCCGGCGGAGCGCCGGTCGGCGCTGCGGAGGCTTGGGCGGTTGAGGTCGGCGTGGGGGTGGTTGAGGCCTGCGGGGCGGCGGTGGCGGCGTCGGTGGTTTGGCTCATGGCCTTATTGTAGGGATGCCACGCCGCGGTCCAAGGCGGCTCCGTTTCGACCGCGCGGGCCTTGCCCGCCGCGCCCGGTTGGCTATCGTCTGTCGCGGGCTGCAACATCCCGAGCCACGGGCCGACGCCGCCCACTTGAGCACCGAGCAAACATCGCGCAGCTGAATGTGCATGACACCGGCTATGGTGCATCCGGCTCGGGCGAGCGGGGCGTGTCGATGCGATAGACGCGGATGACCGGGTTGATATACGCGTTGGAAGGCGGGTCAGGATCGCTTTGCCACACCGGGGTGTGGTTGTCGAGCAGATCTCGGTAAAACGCGGCGAACTGGTAAAACTCCGCCTCCCGCCCCGCCGCGGGCATCGACCAGCGAAGCAGGTATCGGTTGAACGACGGCCCGGCGATGGCGACATATTGCATGCCGCGCCGCCGCATCTCATCCAGCGAGCCCCCCTCGGCGACATAGCCCCGTCGAACGATGTATTGCCTGACGCGAGCCTGATCCGGAAACCGCCAAGGGTCGCCGCGGCTGCCCAGATCGGTGTAGTTGTCTGCGACGATCCGTGTGCCGGGCGGCAGCGTCGCCACCCATTCACGCAGCCGCTGTCGGCTGTCGTCGGCGATCTGCCCGTTTAGCGCCATACACCGCCAGCCCTGCACAACCACCGTCGCCACCACCGCCAGCCCGAAGACCGATATCGCCGCGATCTTCCATCGCCCGGCCGCCAGCCGGCTTGCCATGGCGGCAAAGAGCATCGCGATGGCGGTGTGGCTCAGCACCGTCACCGGCAGCGCATAGCGCTCGAACGGGATGGCGTTAAACGACAGCGCGCCGCCGAAGCAGACGATCATCAACACCAACCCCACGCCCCACCGCGATAGCCGAGGGCGCATGGCCCAGACCCCGAGGCCCAGCAGAAGCATCGCCCACAGGGTGGGTACAACTTCTGACGCGGCCACCTCGGCCCAGAACGCGTTGGGCGTGAACATGCCCACGCCGCCGTGCTCGGAGGTGGCGTGCTCGAATTCGCCTTCGACGTGGCTGGCGACATGGGTGTGAACGCGTAACGACCACGGGTCTTCGAACGCCGTTTGGTTGATCACCACAAACAGCGGCACACCCACACCCGCCGCCGCGAGGAGTTGAATTGGGATGAGCCAGAAGCGTCGGAGGTGGTTCGTCTTGTCGCGAACCGAACCGAACGGCGCGGCCACGATGGCCGCACAAGCCGGAATCACCGCCACCACGCCCAGATACTTTCCCCCCGCCGCCAGGGCGCAGCCGATGCCCAGGATGAGCGCGCCGGCGAGCTGTGCCCACGATCGCCTCGCGGTCAGCGTGATGACCATCCCCAGGACGACCACGGCAACCCCAGCGATCAGCGACGTGTCTTCCTTGAAATAGTGTGCATAGACCAGCAAAGGCGGGCACAACGCCATGACCACACCGACCAGCAGCAGCCCCCACCATCGCAGGACCACATACCCCGACATGGCCAGTGCCCAGACCGCGATGGCCGACAGCAACGCGGATACATGGCGCCCGGCTATCACCACATCCCTGACCTCCGGGCCCGGTTGCCACCACAGGTTGAAACACTCGGCCGCCCTAAGCATGAGCAGCGGATGGTTGAAATTCCGATGCCCTCGCGGGTCAAGCAACTGCCACGCCTTGGAGGCCTCATCGGGGTGATAGCCGACGGGAAAGTCGTTGTTGCGCGTGAAGAGCCACATCGCCAGACACGCGAGCCCGACCGCGACCACCATCGCGCCCGTGTGCGACGCCGCGCGCAGCCAGAATCGGCCCCACCCGCCCTGACCGGCGTTGTGTGCGTCCGGGATCGACGAATCGGCACTGATCGGTTGCCCGCCTCGGGAATGAACCGCCTCGCCGTCGTGAGCGGCCAACGCCGCCAACGCGCGCGCAGACCTGCCCTCGCCCTCAGCGGGCGCGACGACCGGCCCCGACCATGCCGACGGCCCCTGGCTCATTCAGCTCATCCACGCTCACGCCTCGACAGGCAACACACCCGCCGCCATCGCGCGCTCGACCATGCCGTCGTACAACGCGTCACCGTCGGAATTCTTCCACGCATTTCGCCGGCGCTGATCCGCGAAGACCTCGGCCGCCCCGGTCGGAAGGTCGATCTCGCACCGAAACTCAGGAATATCGCGCTTTGCCTTTTCGCTGCTGTAGGCCCCGTGGTGCGCCGTGATTTCCCGGAGCAGCGTAAACCGCGCGGCGTCATTCGCCGCGATCCACGCAGACGGCATGAACACGAGCCGCGCCGGCTTGCCCAGGACCGACGCGATCTGCCTGTAATGCTCGCGCCAGGTGTGCTGCTCATCGCGCGTCGTGTTGTACGCCTGACCGAAGGTCCGCTCATTGAGCACGGCATAGGCGAAGGCCTTGCCGCAGTCGTCGCGGTGGGTCGACACCCACAGCCCCATGCCCGAATCGCTGCACAGCACCGGGCGATCCTTCATGATCCGGTCCCATGCAACCGAGTCGTAATCGATGTTGTCGAGCATCGGGTTGCCCGGGCCATAGGTGTGGCTGGGCCGGATGATGGTGCCCGCGAGCCTGCCGGCCTGGTGATACTCGAGCACAAGACGCTCGCACGCGAGCTTGTTTCGGCCATAGTCGCTGATCGGCTCCTGCGGAAATGTTTCATCCACAAGCACGCCCGGCGGAACCTTGACGCCGTAGGTGCACACGGTCGAGCAGAAGATGTACTGAGCCGTCTTGCCCGAAAACGCGTCGAGCGCGTCGCGCGCCGCCGCGGGCGTGAAGCAGCACATGTCGATCACCGCATCAAAGCCGTGTCGGGCGGCGTCATCGAGCACGGCGCGCTGGTGGCGGTCGCCGACGATGGCGTCGACGTCGCCTTCGATCCGATTCTCGCGCTTGCCGCGGTTCAGCATCGTGACCGACGCCCGACGGGCGAGCAGGTGCTTGATGATGCCGGTCGAGATCAGTCCGGTGCCGCCGATGATGAGAACGCGCATGGCGACAAGGCTACCACCACACGCCAACCGTCGCGAACGCGAATCGGCCGACAGGAGCCGCAACGGCCGCCGCAAGGGCAGCGCGCCGACCGCATCAGGCCGCGTCGATCGATCGGCGCTGCCCGGGCAGCTCAGTTGCCCGGCGCGACGTTGTTCACATCGGCCGGCGATTCAACCGGCACGCCCACCGCCTCCGAAGCAGAAACCTGCCGGGTTGTGATCCGGGGCTCGGTGAGATCGGGCACGCCCGGCGCCACTTCCTGCCATCCGCCGCCCAGCGCCTTGTAAAGGGCGACGAAGTTGGCCGACACCGCCCGCTCGCTGTCGACCAGGGCGTCTTCGGTCGTGAACAGGTCGCGCTGCGCCTGGAGCACATCGAGGAAGGTCGTCAGTCCGCGCTCGTAAAGCTGGTTTGACAGGTCCACCGCCCTGCGGTTGGCTTCGACCGCCTGGAGCAGCAGTTCCCGCCGGGCTTGTTCACGGTTGAGGGCGACCAGCGCATTCTCCACGTCTTCCAGCGCCACGAGGATCGACTGGTTGAAGTTCGCCAGCGCCGCCTGCTGCTGCGCGGTCTGCACTTCGATATTGGCGCGGATCCGCCCGCCCTGGAACACCGGCCAAGAAACCCGCGGCCCGAATGTATAGAACAGCGACGGCGACGAGAACGTGTCTTCAAACCGCGCCGACGAAGAGCCGAAGCTTCCGGTGAGGCTGAACCGGGGATAAAGGTCCGACCGGGCGACGCCGATGTCGGCCGTCTCCGCCGCCAGCAGCCGCTCGGCTTCGCGGATGTCGGGTCGGCGCAGCAGCAGTTCGCCCGGCAGCCCGACCGGCACCGCCGGCGGCACCGGAGGAATCGGCGCCTGCGTCGACAACTCTTCCAGCAGCGCCGTGGGCTCAGAGCCCAGGAGCACCGCAAGCCTGTGCGCACTGGCGCGAACGGCCGTCTGGAACGAAGGAATCGCCGATTCGGTGGTCGCGACCTGCGCGCGGGCCCGGGCGGTGTCGAGTTCGCTGGCCAGCCCGGCGTTCAGCCGCGCTTCGATCAGCGAGAGCGTCTGCCGCTGTGCCGCCGAGTTCTGTCGGGCGATCCGCAGGCGCTGCTGGCTTCCGCGCAGCTCGACATAGTTCCGCGCCACCTCAGACAGCAGCGTGAGCAGCACGTCGTTCCGCCGGGCGATCTGCGCCTCGATGGTCGCGTCGGCCGCCTCGACGGCCCGGCGGGTGCCGCCGAACACGTCGATCTCCCAGTTGGCGTCAAATCCCGCCTGCCACAAGTCGCGCTCGACGGACGAGCCGCTGGTCCCGCCCACAGGCCCGCCGCCCCGATCACTCTGACTGTCGCGCTGGCGGGTGTATGACCCGTTGGCATCGACAGTCGGAAGGAAGTCGGCCGAGGTGATGCGCCGGAGCGCCCGCGCCTCTCGCACCCGCGCCTGGGCCACCTGCAGATCCAGGTTCTGCAACACCGCCCGCTCGACCAGCGCATCGAGCACCGGATCGTTGAACGCCGACCACCACGCCGAAAGGTCCTGATCGCCCGCCTGCACTGCGACAGTCGTCTCGCCTTCCATCGTGTCGGTGAGCGCGCCGGTGAACACCGCCGGCATCGGCACCTCGGGCTTCTGATAGTCGGGCCCGACCGTGCAACCGCTCACCAAGACGGCCGCGGTCACCGCGGCGATGATCTTCGACGCCGATGACACAGGCCCGCGAAATAGTTCAGACATCATTGCTCCAGAATGTTCCGCCCTTACACCACTCGCCGCCTATCGCGGCCGTACACCGCCAAAGCGTTCACCTGCCCGCGACGACGTCGCCCGCCTCGATGAACACGTCCATCTGCTGCCCGACATAAACCGGCAGCTTGCCCGGCTCAAACGCGTAGACCACCTGAAGGACGCGCGTGTCGACGCGCTCGGTCGATTGCCCGGTAAGCGACCTCTTCGGTATGACATAAGGCTCGACGCGGACAAATGTCATCTGCGTCGTCAGATCGCGGTTGCCGCGGACATACGCGGTCGCCCGCGCGCCGGGGCGCACGCGCCACGCATCGTTCTCGTCCACGTCGACGCGCACGTGAAGCACGTCGGTCGCGCCCATCAGGATCAGCGGTTCCTCGAGAAGGCCGGTCGGGGCATATTCGCCGGGGCGCACCTTGCACTGCAGGATCGTGCCATCGACCGACGCACGCGTCGTCCGTCGATCAAGCTCGATATCCAGCGCCGCGATGGCGGCCTTGGCGCTGTCGAGCTCCGCCTGGGCGACCAGGATATCCTGCTTCCAGCTGCCGGCCATCAGCAGGTCGAGCTGGGCCTTCGACTCCTGAAGGTTCGCCCGCGCCAGTTCCACGGCAAAGCGGCGGCGGTTGAAGTCATCCTGTGTCACCGCGCGCCGGTCGGGCAGCTCTTCGTAAAGCTGGAGTTGCGCCTGCGCGTCGGCAAGCTGCGCCTCGGCGGCCGCCACCCGCGCCTGCGCGGGGGGAATGTCCTCAAGCCGCGGGGCGTCCTGCAGCCGCGCCAGCCTCGCCGTCGCGGCATCGACCGCCGACTGAAGCTGCACACGCTGGCTCTTGAGGTCACGGTCGTCGACCGTGAAGAGCGGGTCGCCGGCTTTGACGCTGTCGCCCACCTTGATGTAGACCCTCTGCACGACGCCCGGCACAACCGGCCCGATCGCGATGTTCTCCGTCGCAGCCTCCACCAGCCCCGCGCCGGCGACAAAGCTCGAAAACTCGCTGGTCGCCGGCTCCGAGACCGGCTGAGCCGGCGGAAGCTCCTGGCTGCCGCGGACGACCATCCAGCCCGCGAAACTGACACCCGCCACCGCGAGCATCGGAAGTACGTATTTGCTGAACATGACTCTCTCCTGTTGGTTCGTTCGTTGTTGATTGTTGGCTGCCGCCGGCGTCCCGTTTCGAGCGACGCAGCGCGGGCGTTTGCGCCGATCAGTGCTCCGTCGCGATCGACCGCGTGTCGGTCACGATTTCGACCACCCTGCCGTCGTCCATGCGGGCGATGCGGTCGGCATAGCCGAAGATTCGGCTGTCATGGGTCACGATCACCAGCGCCTGGTCGGGCCCCAGCGCCACCTCGCGCAGCAATTGCATGACGGTCTGCCCGGTGGCGTGGTCGAGCGCGCTGGTCGGCTCGTCACACACGATCAGCCTGGGCTTGTGGACCAGCGCCCGCGCAATCGCGACGCGCTGCTGCTGCCCGCCCGAGAGCTGCCTGGGCAGCGAGGCGGTCCGGTCCTTGAGCCCGACGCGCTCTAACATGTCCCGCGCTCGCCTGAGCGCTTCGCCGCGGCCGACGCCGTTGATCAGCAGCGGCACCGACACGTTCTCCGCCGCGGTCAGCGTCGGCAGCAGGTTGAATTGCTGGAAGACAAAGCCGATCGACTGTCCGCGGTACTTGGTCCGCCGGCCCTGTCCCATCGCCTTGAAATCCTGCCCGAAGACGACGCACTCGCCCTCGGTCTGGTCGAGGATGCCCGCGATCACGCTGATCAGCGTGGTCTTTCCGCATCCGCTGGGTCCGACCAGCATCAGCAGCTCGCCGCACTGCACATCCAGATCGATTCCGCGCAGCGCCGTCACCTTCTGCGTGCCGGTGACATACGTCTTGATCACGCCCCTGCATCGAACAGCCGGGGCGCCCGCGGTCGCGGGGGGTTGATAATCCATTACAGCGCTTGTTGTCATGATCGATTCCTTTCCAGCCCGCCATCCACCCGCTCAGCCCTTGAACACCACGGCCGGCTCGAGCCGGATCACCCTGATCACGCTGATCAGCCCGGCCGCCACGCAGCACAGCACGATCGCCAGCCCACCGGCCACCGGGATCGCCAGCGGCATCTGAAACGCCAGCCCGATCGAGCTGAATCCCAGCCCCGTCAGCGCCGCGCCGCCCACGCCCACGCCAAAACCCAGCACCGACACCGTCACCACCTGCACAATGATCATCCGCACCAGCGTCGGCGTGCGGACGCCCATCGCCTTGAGGGCCGCGAAGTGGCGCAGGTTGTCGAGCACGAACGTGTACAGCGTCTGCCCGCTCACCAGCAGGCCGATCACAAACCCCAGCCCGATCGTCATGCCGAAGTTGATGAGGATGCCGGTCTTGCCCAGCACATAGTTCATCGTCATCGCCTCAAACTCGCGGCCGGTCATGGCCTTGAGTCCCGGGATGGCGTTGATGCGGTCGCTGAGCTCCGCCAGGTCGACCCCAGGCGCCGCCTTCACCAGCACATACTGCAACACGCGGCGCTCACGCGGCGAGATTGCCAGCGCCCTGCTATAGGTGGTGTAGAGCACCGGCTCCCAGAAGAATTCGGGCGTCTTGTTATAGACCCCGACGATCTCGAGGTCGTTGTCGTTGAGATCCAGCCGGTCGCCCAACCCCAGCGGGCGGGTCTGACCGGTGGCACGATCCTTCAGGGCCAGCTCGCCCTGCAGGTCGGCCGCGTTGACGATGACCGCGCGATCGCGGCGCAGATCGGCAAGCTCTCCCTGCAGCATCTGCGGCGGGCCGCCGGTGAGGGTCGCGTCGTCCAGGCCGATCAGCCTGAGCTGGATCTTCCGCCCGTCGTCGAGGCGGGCCTGGATGTATCCCTTGAACATCGGCACCGCCCAGGCCACCCCTTCGACACCGCGCACCCTGAACAGCGCGGTGTCGCTCATCTTTTTGCCGTCTTCGGTGAACTCGACCTGGTCGTCCATCACCCACAGGTCGCCCTGGCCGGTGTCGCGGATCCACGCGGTCGTGCGCAGCGCATAACCCGTGAAGATCGACGCCTGCTGCGTGATCAGCAGCGCCGCGAACGCAACCCCGGCGACGAGGCTGATGTATTTGAGCCGGTCGCCGATCAGCATGCGGAGTGCGACAAAGTTCATCGTGCACCCCCTTTCCTGCGCGCCGCGCGCTGGGCCGCGGGCCTCTGGGCGATCTCCGCCAGTCGTGACTCGGCGCCTTCGGAGGCGAGCGGCCCATGGCGCTTGAGCGACAAGAGCCCCGCGAGCGAAACCTCGACCATCGCATGCGCCCGCTGCCGCACGTCGATGACGTCGATGTGCGGGTCATCGCTGTGGGTCAGGTGAAGCGACACCACCCCATGCACGCCGGCCCAAAGCGTCTGCGAGAGCAGGTCGACGTCGCCCGGCTTGAACGCCGGAAACCGCCCCGTCTCCAGCGCCTCGGCCACCGCTTCGCGGAGCAGCGCGTACGAGTCTTTGTCAGGGTCGCCGTGGCCGCAGGTCTCGGCACCTTGCAGCACATGTTCCTCCGTCGCCTCGTGATTGTGCCGCGTCATGAACATGAGCCGGTAGTGGTTGGGGTAGTCGACGCCGAACCGGATGTACTGATGCCCGATCTGGCGGATCCGCTCGATCGGGTCGTCGATCGCCCGCAGGCGAGCGAAATTCCCGTCGAGCGCCGCGAAGTCGCTCCGCACAAGTTGATGGAACAGGTCGGCCTTGTCCTTGAAATGGACGTAAATCGCGGTCGCGGAATACTCCGCCGCCTCGGCGATCTGCCTCATCGACACCGATTCAAACCCGTGCCGTGCGAACAGGTCGCGCGCAGCGTCGAGCAGCTTCCGCCGCGTCTCCTGCTTCTCGCGCTCCCGTCGTTCGACTGTTCCCATAACGCTGTCCTTTCAGTGATCGGTGTAAGTATACTTAACACCGTTCACCGAGTCAACATCGTTCTTTTCTCGCCCGTCCGGCCGGCGCTCAGCCCTTAAACACGATCGCCGGCTCCAGCCGCATGACCGTCCGTATGCTGATCAGGGCCGAGAGAATGCAGATCAGCGTCACGGCGCCGCCGGTGAAGGCGAGCAGCTGCCAGGGCAGGCGAAAAGCCAGCTCGCTGTTTCTCGCCATAAACCCCATCAGCGCCGCCAGCCCGACACCCAGCCCATAGCCGATCAACCCCACCACGACCGACTGGAGCAGGATCATCCGCAGCAGTGTGCCGTTGGGGCTGCCCATCGCCTTGAGGGCGCCGAAGTGGCGCAGGTTGTCGAGGGTGAAGTTGTAGAAGGTCTGCCCGGCGATGGCCGTCCCGACGACAAATCCCAGCACCACCGCGATGCCGAAGTTGATCGGGATGCCGGTGTTGTTCATGTAATACTGGACCGTGTTCCAGCCGAACTGGTCGCCGGTGTATGCCACCAGCGTCGGCTTGCCCCGGCTGTCAAGGCTCGACTGGGTGATCTGCTCCGCCAGCGCCTCGGGCGCGATCCCGGGCTTGGCCTTGACCAGCACAAAGCTCAGCAGCTTGCGCTCCCGCGGCGCAAAGGTCGTCGCGCGGCTGTAGGTGGTGTAGATCACCGGCTGGCTCTGAAACGTCCGGGTGACGCGGCAGATGCCCACGACCACGGCCCGGTTGTCATTGAGCTCGATGGTGTCGCCGATCCGCAGACGCTCTTCGGTGCCGTCGGGGTTGCGCTTCTTGAGCTTGCCGTTGGGCGCGATCGCGCTGGCCTCGTCGACGATCACCCCCTCGGCCCGCCGAAGGTCTTCGAGCCGCCCCTCCACCATCACCGGCGGGCCGCCCACGAGCGTCGCGTCGTCGAGCCCGAAGACGTTGCAGTTCTGATAGGTCCCGTCGGGCAGCTTGGCCTTGATCATCCCCTTGTAGAGCGGCATCGCCCACTGGACGCCCTCCATCCCGCGGACACGGTAGAGCACCGTGTCCTGCATCGCCTTGATGTCGTCGATGTATTGCACCTTCGGGTCCATCACCCAGATGTCGGGAAGTGAGATGTCGGTGACAGTGCCGAAGGTGCGGGTCATCAGCCCGACGAAGATGGCAAGCTGCTGCGTGATCAGCAGCGAGGCGAAAGTCAGGCCCATGATGATGCCGAGATACTTGGCCTTGTCGCCCACGAGCATTTTCAGTGCGATGAAGTTCATGATCTCACTCCTGGCTTTCCTTCGCCCCTGCCCGATCCGTTGACGACGGCGCGGATGCCGCCTTCGCAGACGCGGCCATCGCGGCGATGCCCGCCAGCGAGAATGCCGTGACGTGCGGCGCCAGCTCCGCGGGGTCGTAGTGGGTGATCAGGCCCAGTCGATCAATGACCGGCCGGCAGTTGTGATAGAACAGGCACTGGCCGATCACGCTGGCCATGCACCGCGCGACCAGAATCCGGTCGCCCGACGCCTGCGGGCCCAGCAGGTCGATCACGATCGTCTTGAGCAAGTCGTGCATCGGCCTGATCTCGCTGGCAACCAGTTCGTCCAGCGCGGGCGTCGGGTCGACCATCTCCCGTGACATCAGCTTGCCGTGCCACGCCGGGCGACCCTCGCCCAGGATCTTGTGGAGCATGTGCCATATGAATCCCCCGAGCTTTTCGGCGGCGGGCGTTGCTGGGTCGATCGACAGCGGAGACAGCTTGGCCGCCGCCACCGAGTGGGCATAGCGGAGAACGGCGCTGTAAAGCCGCTCCTTGTCGCCGAAGTGGTAATTGACCGCCGCCACATTCGCCCCGGCCCGCCCGCAGATGTCGCGGACAGTGGCCCCCTTGAACCCCACCTCGGCAAACACCTCCCCCGCTGCCTCGAGAAGGCGTTGGCGGGTGAGCATATGCTCGTCGTGAGCGGACTCGTCGGGATGGTTTTTCAGCTGTTCCTTCATACGTGCGATTCAATCATATGATTCAAACAGCTGTTTAATCCAGCTCGACCGTGATTTTTGCTCTTTCAAGAAGCAGTGAAATTTCGGCGTTGCCGCGATGATTGTGCGGTGCCGTTCGCACGGGCAGGTTTCTGGTGGCACATTGGTGGAGGCTGCATCAAGATGTCGGGAAAGTGGTGTCGCGGGGGCGGACGGGAAGAGGCTCGAATGCGTCAAAAGCTGGTTGGTCGTTTGTCGAGATCCGGGTCTCCGCGCGGGCTGCTCGTGGCCGTCGCCGTGGGGGCCGCCGCTGCGGTGCTCGGTGCCGAGGGGGTCGGCCCTGCGCAGGCGTCGGCTGTGACGCCGTTCGTCTGGACGAGCGCCGGCTCTGACTGGGCGGTGTCGACCAACTGGTCGCCCGCAGGCCCGCCGGGGGCTGACGGGGCGGCGCAGTTCACGTTCCGGGGGAGCGGCCCTGCGATCGGGCCGGTGGTGAGCGGAAACGAAGCGGCCCTCGAGCTGACATTCGTGAATGCCAGCCGCGACGGGTGGGTGGTGACCGGTGACGGCACGCTGTCGCTGGGTCGCGACGGCCCGCCGACAGGCGATCTGCGCGGGGCGACCGCCCTGCTCACCCGGGCCGGCTCGGGGGTCGTGCGGTTTGATCTGGGCACGGGTCAGACGCCGTCGCTGACGCTGTCCGGGCTTTCGAGCGTGGCCGGCGGTCTGATGACGGTCGCGACGGGTTCGAGCGTCGTCCTCGGAGGCGACACGGTCGCCATCGCCACGGTACCCAATCCGCCGGGCAGCCCCGCACCGGCCGTCGTGCGCGGGGGAACGCTGGTCCTCGACAACGCCGCGGGCAACCCCGGGTCGGCCCAGCGGTTGACCACCCAGGGCAACCTCCAGCTCATCGGCGGCGGATCGACGCTCGAACTGCGCGGGTCGGCCGGCGGGACCACCTTCTCCGGCATGACCGGTGCCCTGGGCGTCGGCGGCGGCGACGGCACGCTTCGGTTGATCGCGGGCGCCGGCCCGCTGTCGGTCGAACTGGGTGCACTGACACGTAACGTGGCCGGGGCGACGCTCTTTGTCGAAAACGTGGGCGGCGGCTACGTCGGCGAGCCGGGGATGCCGACGGTCGTGGCCGACCTCGTGCCCAACGTGCGAAACGGGGTGATGTCGAGTTCGACCCTCTCGACAACGCCCTGGGCGGTGCTCACGCGCCGCGCGCAGGGGCAGGCCGTCACCGGCCGCTGGGCCACTTACAGCGCCGGCCTTCGCCCCGCGCTGACACAGACGATCGCCGGCGATCTTGCCGACGCGCCGGCCATGGCGAATGTGCTGTTTTCGCCGGCAGGGCCGGGGACGTTCGTGCAGGGCAACCTTCCTGACATGCTGTCGTCAGTCACGTTCGAGCCGCCGGCGCCGGGGGTCACGGTCAGCCTGGTCAACAGCACGATCCGCACGCATGCGGTGATGCTCTCGGGCGGCCACGACCTGACCGTGTCGGGCGGATCGCTCGTGCTCGATGACGCCAGCGGGCTGACGCGAAAGGTCGTCGTGGTCGATCGCAACGCGGCGCTGCTCACCAGCAGCAACCTCGGAAACACCCACGGCGTCGCGGGCAACGCCAACGTCGACATCGGCGGCGAGGGCATGGTCATCCTCACCGGCACCACGAACCAGTTCTCCTTCGCACAGCGCCAGACCATTAACCTCGGCGGCGGCGTGCTGCGGGTGACGTCGGACAACCTGGGCACAGCCAATACGACCATCGCGTTTCGCGGGGGCGTCCTGGAATATGACGTCAGCACCGCGAGCCAGTCGTTCACCCGGCCCATCGGGGCCGGCGCGGGCGCGGTGGCCTGGAGCAGCACCAGCCTGTCCGGCAGCGGCGACCTCAGCACCACCAACGTCGGCGGCGGCGGCTTCTCGGCATTCAGCACCACGCCCGGCAACCTGCTGACCGTCAACCTCGGCAACGGTGCGCCCCTCACCTGGAACGACCCGGGCTTTGTCGCCGGAAGCTATGCGCTGCGATTCGGGTCGCGCCGCTCCAATGCGACCGTCGATTTCGCCAACCACCTGGGGCTGGGAAGCGTCTCGCCGGGCGTGCAGACGACGCGGCTGATCGACGTGACGAGCGGCGTTGGAAACGCCGCTGACAAGACCATGCTCTCCGGTGTCGTGAGCGGCGGCCCGGGTGTGAATCTGGTCAAGACCGGAAACGGCGTGCTCGAACTGGCCGCGGACAACACCTATGCGGGCGACACGTTCGTGAAAGAAGGGACGCTCCGCATCCACGGCTCCAACCAGGGAAGCGGAGCCGTGGTCGTCTACAACGGCGCGTCGCTCGGCGGGACAGGCAGCATTGCCGGGGGTGTCCGCATCGCGCCAGGCGCCACCCTGTCGCCCGGGTCCGGATTCGCGCAGGCCGTGGGAACGCTCTCGGCGGGCCTGGCCGACATCGACGGCACACTGGTCGTCGATATCAACAGCCCGGTGGGCGCCGTCGACCGCTTCAACGTCACCGGAACACTGGACATCGGCTCGGCCGACCTGGCCTTCAACATCACCGGGACGCCCGTCGCCCGTGCGTATGTCTTTGCCAGCTATGGCTCACTTGTCGGCGGGGCCTTCGCCAGCGTCAGCGGCGTTCCCGCGGGATATGCGGTGGTCTACGGGTTTCAGTCGAACAACCAGATCGCGCTGGTGTCAACAACCGCGGTGGACGGAGACGCCGACAACGACGGAGACGTCGATTTCGACGACCTGGGCATCGTGCTCGGAAACTATGAGTCGTCGGTGATCGCAGGCACCGGCGGCGACAGCGACGTCGATGGCGATGTCGACTTCGACGATCTGGGCGTGCTGCTCGGAAACTTCGGCTTCGGTGCGATCGTCGGCGACCTCGATGCCGCGCCCGCCGCGATGGCGAGCGAGGTCGCGACATCGGTGTCGGTGGGCGCAGCTGTCGTGCCAGAGCCCGGCGTCGCGGGTCTGGCGATCACATCCGTCGCCTGGCTGGGGCGGCGTCGACGCGGCATCAGAGCGGAACTGAAAAATCGCGGCGCAGGCAAACCGGGGTGATCGGTCCGGCCGTAGAAGGCTATGATCTGGCGGCTGCGATGCTGCCTGATGACCCCGGTCGGCACGCCTTGACCAGACGTTGACGCCCAGTGCAACACAGCGGCTCCAATCTCGATCCGCAGGAGGGGACCCCGGCGGCGGCCCTGCTGCGCCCGTGTCGAGCAAGCCAGAGCGATACGCAGGCGCTCCGATCGACGATCGAATGCCGCGGGTCGGTTCCGAGCGCCGCGGCCATTCCCGTGAGCTCGGCGGGGAAGCGAAGCGGCTCGACGGATCGGCGTGACCGGCAGTTCGGCCGCTCGGCATTCACGCCTGCCTTCACGCTGGTCGAACTGCTGGTGGTGATCGGCGTCATCGC
Organism: uncultured Tepidisphaeraceae bacterium; assembly: GCA_964493365.1. Taxonomy (GTDB): domain Bacteria; phylum Planctomycetota; class Phycisphaerae; order Tepidisphaerales; family Tepidisphaeraceae; genus CAZBOE01. Next base: position 14,202 of record CAZBOE010000004.1, read on the forward strand.
GGTGCTGGTGGCCATGCTGCTGCCGGCGCTGGCACGCGTCCGCGAGAGCGGCAACAGCATTCGCTGCCGTGCGAACCTGACGCAGATCGGCGCCGCACTTCGACAATACGCCAACGAAAACGGCGACCACTTCCCCAACCCCGAGGCGCTGGGCGACCACCCGGCAACGGTGGCCTCGCCGGTGTTTCGCCGGGGCATTAACGAGCCTGACCCGTCGGACCCTGCGATCGTCGAAACCAAGGGCATGCCCAACCTGCTATACCGACTGGGTTATCTGACCAGCGAGGGCGTCTGGCTTTGTCCTTCGCAGACCGCGGGCTGGGGCGCGCTGTTCTCCGAGAAGAACAAGTATGGCGTCAACGTGACCCGCACGAATGCCGCCATGACCAGCCTGAAGCGGTCACGCATTCCGCTGCATCCGATCAACAAAACGCCACTCGTGGCGACGTGGTGGTCTGTGCAATGCAACTGGGGTGTGCAGCCGTTCCCGACCAACCAGCCCAAGCTTCCCACTTCGACGATCAGCGAGGGCGGGGCGATGAGTTACAACCTCTATTACCCCCACGAATATCGTGTGAGGCGTAATGTGTCGGAAGAGTGGCCGCAGTCGAAGCGGCGGGGATCGACCAACGTCTTGTTTCTCGACGGCGTGATCGGGATGTATCTGTTCGAGCGCACGCCCAACGACACCACAATGCAGACTGCCGTCCGCGGGGAATAGGGCCCGAGAGCCGCCGACCGCCCGAGGCCCCCTGCTCCGACGAACCTGCGGAAGACCGAACCCAAGAGCAACGGGGCGGCTTCACCGTCGCCGAGCCACCGCTGCCAGCGCATTGCCGATCCTGCCCGGGTATTGCCACCGCTGCCCGGACATGGCCGATCCCTGCCCGGACACGGCCGCTGCCGCCCCAATGTCTCCGCCGCTTCCCCGACATCGCCACGGTTGCCCCTTCGCGACCGCCGGCTCACGGCCGGGGCGGCGCCCGCCTCACGGCGCAGAGGGCGGCAAGCGTCTCACGGCGCGGCGGGCGGCGCCGAAGGGCTCGCAGAGGGCTGCTGAACCACCACTGAATCGGCGAACAACACGCGCTCGCCCCTGACGGTGCTCAGTCGGCCGACTGCGGCCACCGCCGATCCGGGCTTGAGGCTGTCGATCGTCTGATTCAGCGCGGGGTTGGCCGTGGAGATCCTGAGCAGCGAGTTGTCACCCAGGGAGACCGTCAGAGAGCGGGTGTTGGCGCTGTCGCCCTGCTCGCGCTGGAGACGAAGCAGCACCCCGCGCTCGCGACGAAGATCGTTCTCGGCCCGCGTCTTTTCGAGACGCTTGCTTCTGTCGGTGACGTTGGCGCTGTCGTATCGAGCGAGCTGCGTGATCAGTTTCTCGAGGTCTGCGACGACCGTTTCCTGCTGAGCAATCTCCTCCGCCTTGGCTGGGTCCGAGCCCTTGAACACGGAGACGACTGTGCCCTCAATCCGAGCACGCCCGGTCGACACCGGCGCCTCGGGGGCGGGCTGGCCGGCCGGGGCTGCGCTGGCCTGCTCAGCCGAGGCCAGCTGCGTCTTGAGCTGCTCGACCTGCTTGCGCAGCATGTCGCGCTCGGCGGTCACCATCGCCAGTTGCGCCTGGAGCATCTGGATCGCCGCCTCGGGCGTCAGCTCTTCACCCGACTCCGTGGTGATCCTCAGCGAGCCCTCTGTCGCCGCGGGGACCGCTTCGGGCTTAGCCGGTTGAGGCGCGCGTGCCTGACCCGATGCCACACCCGTATCGATGCCCGCGCCCGTAACGATGGCCAGACCGGTAACCAGACCGACGACCACGACCCACTTCTGAACCATGTTTTGGAGACCCCATTTCCGTGCAACCCCCCAGCGACGAAAAGCGAAGCCACCCCGCCAACCCGCCGCCGGCCTTCCCGGGCGCACGCTCGAAGCGTAACGGCCCCCGCTCAAGATGCCAAAACAATTCCGCCCTGCCCGAAGGCTGCTGCCATCCCGCGGGCTTGGTCGCCCGCCTGACAACCCGCTGATTGCCAGCAAGGGCACGGAGCGGGGCCCAGGCGAAGATGATCCGGCGCGTCAAAGACCCAGCATGTCGGCGATGGTGTATCGCCCGGGCTTCTGCGTGGTCAGCCATTGTGCGGCGCGCAATGCGCCGTGGACGAACGTATCGCGGTTGGTCGCGACATGGGTGATTTCGAGGCGCTCACCCAGCGACGCGAAGTAGGTGGTGTGTCGGCCGACCTCGTCGCCGATGCGCAGGGCGTGCATGCCGATCTCGCCGCGCTGACGGACACAGTCGTCGCCGTGGCGATTGTAGACGAGCGCCGTGCGGTCTTTGCCGACGGCGGCAAGGATCGAATCGGCGACGGCCATGGCCGTCCCGCTGGGGGCGTCTTTCTTGAAGCGGTGATGCCCCTCGACAATCTCGATGTCGTATTCGTCGCCCAGTTTCTTCGCCACTTCGGCCACCACCTTGAGCATGAGGTTGACCCCCAGGCTCATGTTGGGCGCCTGGAGCACCGGGATCACCTCGGCCGCCGTGTCGATGGCGGCATGGTCAACGCGGTGCAGCCCGGTCGTGCCCACCACCATGGCGATGCCGCGGTCGCGGCAGACCTTGAGCCAGTGGCGGGTCGCAACCGGGGCGGTGAAGTCGATCAGCACCTGCGGCGTGGGCCCGAGATCGGCGGTGATCGGCGTGCCGATCGGCCCGATGCCCGCGACCTCGCCCGCGTCTTTCTCGATCACCGGCGAATCGGGCTTGTCGATCGCGGCAACAACCTTGAACGTGGCCGCTTCGCGGGCCAGCGCAACAAGCCGCCGACCCATTCGTCCCGCGGCTCCGGTGATGGCTAGTGAGGTGAGCATAATTCGAAACCACGGAGGCACTGAGACACACACGATTGTGTAATCCCAGGTCTCGCCTGTCTGCCTTCAGAGGATAATTCTCAATCCCTTCAAGTGCGAGGACGCACCGACCGCAAGGACGACTCAAACCACCTGTTTGCGCGGGCGCAGCGGTCTGACGACGGCGTGAGAAAGGGCGACTTCCATGGCTACCATCCCTCTCGGTGACGCCGCGTCTCCGCGGCGGCCGGCGTCAATACTCCGCCACCGGCAGCGCCGAGCGGGGGGCGTCGAAGTTGCGGCCGCGGACCAGCGCGGGGTCGCCGCCCATGGCGGCCACGATGGCTTCGAGGCTGTCATCGACCTGCACCGGGCGGTTGGAGAGCTTGCCGTGCGGCTCTGACCGGGGCGCCTGGTCCTGAACAGCCTTCATATCCAGGCCGGTGTGATACTTGACCGTGGCGTTGGGGTCTTTGAGTTCGTGGCCGGTGAGGATGCAGACGACCGACTCGCCCGGCGCGATCACGCCCTCGCTGAGCAGCTTACGCAGGCCTGCCACCGACGCGGCGCTGGCGGGTTCGCAGCCGAAGCCCCACCGCGCGACCATCGCGCGGTGTTCGAGGATCTCCTCGTCGTCGACCTCTCTGACGACGCCGTTCATCACGTCCAGCGCCCGAAGCGCCTTGGGCAGGTTGACCGGCCGGCCGATCTCGATCGCGCTGGCGATGGTCGAGGCCTTGTAGTTGGTGGTCTCCATCTCGCGATACATCTGCCCGAGGATGTCGCAGTTGACTTCGCCGCCGTTCCAGCGGAGGCCGCGCTGGTTGACCAGCACGTTGAGCGTGTTGGCGCCGGCCGCGTTGATGATGGCGAGGCGGGGGATGCGCTTGACCAGCCCGAGCTGCGTGAGCTCCATGTAGGCTTTGCCGAAGGCGGCGCAGTTTCCCAGGTTGCCGCCGGGGACGATAATCCAGTCGGGCGGGTTCCAGTCGCGGGCCTCGAGAATGCGGTACATGATCGACTTCTGCCCCTCGAGGCGGAAGGGATTGACCGAGTTCATGAGATAGACGCCCATCTCGGGCACCTCGGCCGCGATCTGCCGGACGCGGCGCAGGCACGCGTCGAAATCACCCTTGATCTGGAGCGTCAGCGCGCCGTAATCGAGCGCCTGGCTGAGCTTGCCGAAGCTGATCTTGCCCGAGCCGATGAAGACGATGCCCTGCATCTCCGCCAGCGCGGCAAACATGGCGAGGCTGGCCGACGTGTTGCCCGTCGACGCACACGCGACCTTCTGTGCCCCCACGATTTTTGCGTGGGTGAAGGCGGCGGTCATGCCGTTGTCTTTGAAGCTGCCCGAGGGGTTGAGGCCTTCATACTGCAGGTGCAGGCAGCCGGCGTTCATGCCCATCTGGCGGGCGAGCAGGTCGGCCTGCTGGAGGACAGTCCGCCCTTCGCCGATCGTGACGATGTCGCTCTCGGTGCGGTAGAAGGGCATCATCTCGCGGAAGCGCCACACGCCCGAGAAATCGAGCCGGCCGGAGTCACTGAGCCCGCGGGTGTTCCAGCGGTGCTCGAAATAGGACAGGCTCTTGATCTGGGGCAGGCGCGACCAATCGTAGTTGACGTCGAGCAGGCTGCCGCAGCGCGTGCACGAGAGGCGGACCTCCTGCACGCTGTAGGTGGCCTTGCAGTGGGGATTGATGCACTGTTGAAAGGCGGTGTCGCTCACGAGGTAAAGCTTAGTGAGTCGGCCGGGCGGGGCAAAGGGTGACGTTGAGATGGCGGCGTCGGTCTCTCGTCATGGGCAAAGGATTTGACGCCCGGCGGCCGAGCGATCGCCGCATGAGGCTGGTGCTGACGGAGCACCATGCCCGATTCAGCGCCAGCCGCGCGCGGCGCTGGGACGGCGCGTGGCGCTGTCGAGGTGCTGCTGACGCTGGCTGGCGCGGGCGAGGGTGCGCTTCTCGCGCCCGGAGAGGCTGTGCATACCCTGGCGCGAAACCTTTTCGAGGATCCGGTCGATCTCCTGCTGCTCGTCGACCTCTGCCTGCCGCTGCCGGCGCAGGTTGGCGTCGGCAAAGCGCTGTCGCAGCCCGGTGAGGTATTTGACGTAAATCAGCGGAGCGAACCACCCGAACGCCAGCCCCCCAAGGTGGGCGGCGTCGCTCAGGTTGCCTCCAAAACTTGTCAGGAGGTAGAGAGCCCCGAACAACGCCGCCGCGACGCGGATCGGCACGGGGAAGAACAGCAGGATGAGCTGTCGCTCGGGGTAGAACAACGCCACCGCGCCGAGAAGCGCCAGCACCGATCCGCTGGCGCCGATCAGAAACGACGGAAACGGGCCGATCGACATCAATGCATAAAGCACGCCGGCGGCGATGCCGCCTGCGGTGTAGAACGCGAGTGCCCGCTGCCATCCCCAGCGCAGTTCGAGCGAGGGCATGAAGAAGAACAAGCCCAACATGTTGAAAAGCAGGTGAAAAGGCCCTCCGTGGACGTACTGATAAGAGACCCACCGCCACGGCTGAATCCACGCCGCGCCGCCGATCATCGTCAGGCTCATCCACTGGCTGAAGAAGGCGTCAATCCGAGGCAGGAGCATCAGTAAGAAGATGCCGAGATTCACCACGATCAGCACCATCGTCAGCCGCGTGGTCTGCGGGAGCGCGAAGCGGATGGGAGGGATCCCGCCGGTGTCGTCGCGGTTATAGGCTCGGTCCTGCCAGCCCATGTCGATGAGTCCTTTCGTCGATGCCGAATCGCACGGGCGCTGCGGGGCGGCGGTGTCACTCGTCAGTGGGCACGGCCACGGGCCTTGCGCCAAACTTGTCGTACATCAGCAGCGCCGCGATGGTCTTGGCGTCCATGATCTGACCCGTGCGGATCAGATCCAGCGCGTCGGTCATCGACACCTGTTCGACCTCGATGTCTTCGCCCTCGTCGAGCTGCTGCCTGCGCTGCTGCAAATCGTAGGCGACAAAGGCATACATCCGCTCGGTGAGAATCCCGGGCGAGGAAAAAAACGAGCCCAGCGGCTTGATCCGCCCTGCGAGGTAGCCGGTCTCTTCGAGCAGTTCGCGCCCGGCGCAGTTCATCGGGTCTTCGCCCTTCTCCAGCGTGCCGGCGGGCAGCTCGAGCAGCACCTGCCGCACCGAATACCGCCGGTTGCGGATCAGCAGGATCTGCCGGGCCGCCTCGTCCAAGACCGGCAGAATGACCACCGCGCCGGGGTGAACGACCACCTCGCGTTTGGTCCGCCGGCCCGTCGCCTCGTCTTCGAGATGATGCACTTCCAGGTGCACCTTCTTTCCGCTGTACAGCACCTGCTTATCGACAAGCCGGCCTTCCATCGGTGAGCTCCTCGCGCTGGGCGGTGACCATCCAACCCGTCTCGTTCTGCTGCGACGCCACGTGCAGTATATGGCCGTCGGCAGTCTTCACGCAGGGTGTATCCGTCCTGTGGCGGTTTGGCTACCCTGTCGCGCAGCATGGGCCGACTGACGCTGATCTATGTTCTTACGATCGTCCTGTTTGTGGCTGGGCTTTGGACGGTCCTGGTCGCGGGCACCCGGCTCGACGCGCCACCCCACCTCTCGGGACGGTGGCAGACCGCCGAGGGCCTTGAGGTCGTTATCCACCAGTCGGGTCGTTACGTCCATGTCGAAAGCGATGGCGTCACGGCATCGGTCCTGCTGCGATCGTGGCCGCCCGGCGGGCCCGGCGTGGGCGGCGCGATCGAAGCCATACACACCGGCCCTGCCGCCGGGGTCGAAAACGACGCGAGCGTCCAGATGACCCTGGGCAAACAGCGCTCCGGGCTGACCATCGCCGGGTTGCCACTGGCCGGGCTGACCGGGGGCGAGCCGCTGCGGCTCGTGCCGGCCGAGGGGGAGGCCCGTGTACGATAATTCTCCACTGCTCACGCTGCTGATGCAGATTGCGGCGATCATCGTCGTCGCGCGTCTGCTGGGCTGGCTGTTCGGGCTGATCCGCCAGCCGCAGGTGATCGGCGAGATGGTCGCGGGCATTTTGCTGGGCCCGACGCTGTTCGGAATGGTGGCGCCCGGGGCGTTTGAGTACGTTTTTCCGGCCCAGAGCGTGGGGCTGCTGGGGCTGATCAGCCAGCTGGGGATCGTGCTGTTCCTGTTCCTGATCGGCCTCGAGCTCGACCCCCAGCTCGTGAGAAACCGTGGCAAGGCGGCGCTCCTGATCAGCCACGCGTCGATCGTCACGCCGTTTTTGCTGGGCGCGGCGCTGGTGCTTTATCTGTATCCCCACGTCTTCCACGACGAGCGCACCATGGGGTTTACGCCGGTCGCCCTGTTCATGGGCGCGGCCATGAGCATCACCGCGTTTCCGGTGCTGGCGCGGATCCTGACCGAACGAAATCTGCACCGCACGCCGGTCGGCGCGATGGCGATCACCTGCGCCGCAATCGATGACGTGGTGCATTCTTGCGGTGGTGATCGGCATCGCCCGCGCCACGGGTGTCGTTGACGGGCTGATCACCATCGGGCTCAGCGCGGCCTACCTCGGGGTGATGTTCCTGGTCATCCGCCCGATGCTCAAGCGACTCCAGGCGGTACACGATCGGGAGGGCCAGCTCAGCAAGGTGTTGGTCGCGATCATCCTGGTGCTTGTGCTGGCCAGCAGTTGGGTGACCGAGTGGATCGGCATCCATGCCCTGTTCGGTGCCTTTGTCATGGGCGCGATCATGCCCAAGGGCACCGCGTTCGTCCGCAACCTCTCGGAAAAACTGGAAGATCTGACTATCGTCTTCCTGCTGCCGATCTTCTTCGCGTATACGGGGCTCAAGACACAGATCAACCTGCTCGATTCGCCGTCGCTGTGGCTTGACACCTTGCTGGTGATTGCGGTGGCGGTCGCGGGCAAATGGGGCGGCTCCCTGTTCGCCGCGCGGGCCGCGGGACTCGGCTGGCGCGAAAGCAGCGCGATCGGCGTCCTGATGAACACCCGCGGGCTGATGGAGCTGGTGATCCTCTCGATCGGGCGTGACCTGGGCGTCATTTCCGATGCGGTCTTTGCGATGATGGTGGTGATGGCGCTGGTCACGACCGCGATGACCTCGCCCCTGCTCGGCTGGATTTACCCTGACACGCTCGCGCATAGCGCCCCCCGCGGGCGCGGGGGCGGGTGGCGGCTGCTGGTTCCCGTCTCCGATCCCGCCTCGGCGCCGATGCTGGCGGGCATCAGCGTGCGGCTGGCACGCCGCGCCGGCGACGGGGCACGGGTGTTCGGGCTTTTCCTTTCGCGGCCGACCGAGCGCGAGGCGTATCAGCCCTCCGAGCAGGCCCGGCGACCCTCGTCGCTTGTGGCGCTGGTGGATGCGGCGGCCAAGCAGAAACTGGCGGTCGAGCCGATCGCCTTTCCCACGACCGACACCGCCGCGGACATCGCCCGCACGGCTTCGGCTTATCGGGCAGACCTTGTGCTGATCGGCTATCACAAGCCGCTGCTGGGTCGATCGCTGCTGGGCGGCACGGTGCACCGTGTGCTGACGACCACGCCGGCGGATGTCGCGGTGTTCATCAACCGCGGCCTGCCCGAGGATGACCGGCCGCTGAAGATCCTGCTGGCGCTGGATGCCACCGAGCATGACGCGCTGCTCATCCAGCTTGCCGGGCGGCTCGCGAGCGAGGGGTCGACGGTCACGGTGGCGTCGGCCGACCCGGATGTGACGCCGCCCGCCACGTTCGGCGCGCCGGGTTCGGTCGTGACGCACCGGCTGGACCCACGTGACCCGGTTGATCAGCTTCTGGCCCTGTCGCCAGGGCATGACGTTGTGATCGTGGGGGTGTCTGAGGAATGGGGGCTGGAGTCGAACCTGTTCGGGCTTCGGCCCCAGCGGCTGGCGTCAGAATGTCCGGTTTCGCTGCTGATCGCGCGGCGTTACCGGGCTCCGGTTGGCGAATCGACGACGACAGTCCCACCGGTCGAGCCGTCTCCGGCATGACACCACCAGCCATTGTGGATAGACCGTCGAAAACTTGGCCGCTATTTCTCTGACGACGTCGCGCGGAGCTACTTTCCACGGGAGACATGACCAGTGCATAACGGCACGACTGACAACGCCCCGGCAGGCACGACTCGGCGATATCGCATGATCGCCATCGATCTCGATGGCACGCTGCTGAGCCCCGATGCCACCGTCACGCCACGGACCAAGGCGGCGGTTCACCGGGCGCTCGAGGCCGGTTTGCTCATCTGCTTCGCCACGGGGCGAAACTGGACGGAGAGCAAGATGGTGCTCGAAGCGGTCGAACATTACGACTCGGCCGTCTTCGTGGGCGGCGCGATGGTGGTCGACACGGCGAAAGAGGTGGTGCTGCACCGGATGTTGATGGACGCGTCGCTGGCAAGAGAGGTGTGCCGCATCCTGGAGGATCACGACCAGTGTGTGCTGGCGCTGCAGGACACGTCGGAGGTCGGGTTTGATTACCTGATCAGCGCGGAGATCGAGCCCAACCCGGAGACCGCGCGGTGGATGCAGGTGACCTCGGCGCTCTGGAAGCGAGCGGAAAAGCTGAGCCGTCACGGACACGAGCACACGGTGAGAGTGGGCATTGTCGCGCCGCCCGACCAGGTGGCGGTGGCGCGGGCGTCGCTCGAACGACTGCTGGGCGAGCGGGTGCTGCTGCAGAGCATCGCCGTGCCGGCGTTCGGGATTGTGGTCCTCGAGGTGTTTGACCCGTCGGTGAACAAGTGGCAGGGCCTGCTGAAGGTGGCCGAGCGCCACGGCATCAAGCCCAGCGAGATCATTGCGGTCGGTGACGACGTCAACGACCTGGCGATGATCCGCCATGCCGGACTGGGCGTCGCGATGGGCAATGCCCGCGACGAGGTCAAGGCGATTGCGGCGCGGGTGATCGCGCCGAACCACGAAGAGGGCCTGGCCCAGTTCCTCGACGAACTGGTCGAGAGCAAGCTGGTGCTGCCCGAAGTCAGGCGTACGGCCATCTGATCGAGAGCGGCGGGAAGAAGCCGCGGGCACGACAGGCTGGGGCGACTGGCTTGGACGACAGGCTGGAGCGACAGCTGTCAGGCGCCATGTTTGTGGGGTGGGATGCTGTGGGGACGACATAAAGACGACACACGGATGTGTCCACCGGAGCACGGACGTTTGCGAAAGGATTCGCAGGCTCTGGCGGCCGGCACATTCGGATGTGTGTCGGCCGCTTTTTTTCGCCCGGCTTGGCCTGGAACTGGTCGGCGTTGGATTGCGACTGGGGGGGAGGTCGCTATGCGCAGGAGGTCGCTATAATCTGGGCCACTGCGTGAAACACATGAATAACATTTTGAAAGTGGCGGCCGCCGGTACGCTTTTGTCGGTTGTCGGTTGCGGCGGACGCCAGTCGGCGTCGCCGGTCGACAGGCCGGAGATCACGTCGTTGCAGCAGGTGATGACGCCTGACCGCCTCTCACTGGCGGAGATCACGCCGGTGCCGGTGCTGGCCGGCACGGCCGCGACCGCTCCGGCGCCCACGACCCAACCTGCGCCGCTGCAGGCGATCGAGCTTTATGCGCGGGGGCGAGACGCGCTGCAACTGGGCAACCGGCTGACGGCGGTCGACCTGCTCGAGCAGGCGGCGGAAGTTGACCCGGACAGTTTCTCGATCAAGGTCGATCTTGCCGACGCGTATCTGGGGTCGAAGCTGCCGCGCGAAGAGGAAAAGGCGCTGGCGGCCCTCTTGGATGCCCAGCGCCTCAAGGCCGATGACCTGAGCCTGCAACTGGCGCTGGGGCGGCTGTATGCCTCGCAGGATAATCTTGATGCGGCGATCACCCATCTGCGGCTGGCGCGGCAGACGCAGGAGTATGGCCGGATCGACGTCGAGTCGGCGCTGGTTGACCTGTTTCTCGGGCGTGCGCTCGAACATAAGGGATACACGACCGCGGCGCTCGAGGCGTACGAATCGCTGTGGGACAGGCTGTCTTCGCCTTCGATCGCGCTGCGGATGAACCGCGAGCTGGCGCTGCTGAGTTTTCAGCCGCAGGTGCTGGCGCAGGAGATGGGCCGGCTGTATGAGAAGCTCGGGCGGTTTGATGACGCGGTGGCGATCTATGACGCGGGCCTGTCGCGGCAGGACGGGGAGGCCTTTGGGCTGGAGGCGGCGGCGGTGCGGGCGCTCGCGCAGCGGGGTGAGGTTGACGAGGCGGCGCGGCGTGCGGCGTCGCTGGTTGTGAGCCGTGGCGCCGATGCGCCCTCGCTTGACCTGATAGCCGATCTTCATGAGGCCGCGGAGGACAAGGAGGTTGTCATCGGCGCGATGCGGGCCCGGCACCGCAGCGACCCGGGCAACCGGGCGGCGGTCTTCGGCCTTTCTGAGCTTTTGCGGCGAAGCGGCCGCAATGACCAGGCGATGTCGCTGCTGCAGGAGGCCTTCACGCGCGACCCGGGTGATCTCGAGGTGGGTCGGCGGACGGTCGCGGGGTATCTCCAGCAGAACCAGACGACGGAGGCGGCGCGGGTGCTGATCGAGGCGCTGGCGGCGTCGCCTGACAACCTGCGCGAGCTGTGGCCGCTGTGGGACGACCTGATCCGCCCGTCGCAGCCGAATCGCCTGAGGCTGAAAGACCTGCAGAACCTGAGCGTAAGCCCGCGAGCCGAGGCGGCGAAATGGTATCTGGTGTCGCGGCTGGCGGTGGTGTGGGACCGCGACTCGGTTTCGCGTTCGTCGCTGAGCAAGGCGGTGAAGATCGATCCGCCGCTCGAGCCGGCGTATCGCGAGATGGTGGCGGTTTACTGGCGGCGCAGCGACTGGGACACGCAGCAGAAGATCGACGAGACGTCGGCGCTGGCGGAGCACGCCCTTTCGGCGGGTAGGCCCGCGCTGGCGGCGGAAGTGCGCGGACTGTCGCTGCTGTTCCAGGAGAAGCCCGCGGACGCGCTGGCGGAGTTTGACCGGGCGCTGGAGCTGGGCGCGGATTCGCCCGAACTGGCGGTGTATCGCGCCAGCGTGCTGCGCCGGCTCGGGCGTCTTGATGCGTATGAGTCGGCGCTGTGGGACGTTGTTCGGAACAAGCCGACGTTCGCCGGGGCGTATCGAGAGCTGTTCAGCTATTTCATCCAGCGGCGGATGGGCGACCAGGCGGTGTCGGTGCTGCGCGCCTGGAACGAGGCCGACCCGTCGAACGTCGAGGCGCGGCTGCAGCAGGTGGGTGTGCTGGTGAGCGCGAGGCAGCTTGGCGTGGCCGAGACACTGATCGACCGGCTGTTGAACGAGCACACCGACACGCCCGAAGTGCTGAGCATGGCGCATGCGGTCTATTCGATGCAGGGCAAGCTTCCGGACCTGATCGCGCGGCTGGAGCTGGTTCGGCTGTCGCAGCCGGGCAATCGGCCGGTGTCGGAGGCGCTGATCAGCATCTACAGCCAGAGCGATCAGCGCACCGAAGCGATGGCGGTGCTCGACGATCTGCGTGAGGCGGTGAAGACGGACGCGGACATGCTCTATTACGTGTCGCACCTCTACAAAATGCTCGACCAGCGGCAGACGTCGCTGGAGGTGCTCGAACAGGTGCTCGCGATCGACCCGCGCCACGCGCCGGCGAACAACGACCTGGGGTATGAGTGGGCCGACGAGGGGATCAACCTTGACCGGGCGGAGCGGATGATCCGCATCGCGGTCGATGCCGAGCCGGAGGATCAGAACTTTCTCGACAGCCTCGGGTGGGTTTTGTACAAGCGCGGCAAGTTTGACGAGGCGCTGATCTGGCTGGAGAAGGCGATCGCGGATTCGAGCCGGCCGAGCCCGGTGGTGCTGGATCACCTGGGCGACGCGCTGTATCGCCTGGGGAGGCAGCAGGAGGCGGTGGCGCGGTGGAAACACGCGTTCGAGCGGCTGGGAAGCAGCGCGTCGGCTGCCGAGCGACAGGAGTATCGGTCGCTGCGCCTGGTGCTGCAGAGCAAGCTGCGGCAGGTCGACCGCGGCGAGCCGGTGACGCTGGCGCCCACCGTCGAGGAGCAGCGCGAGAAGGCCGCGGCCTCGACACCCTGACGAACCGCGCCGGAGGGCGTGCGCGCCGGGGCCGGCGGCGGACGAGACAGACGGACCCATCGCGATGGCAGGACACAGTCACTGGTCGAAGATCAAGCGGGCCAAGGGCGCCAACGACGCGAAGCGCGGCAAGATCTGGAGCAAGATCGCCCGCAAGATCATTATCGCCGTCAAGGCCGGCGGCGGAGACCCCGCCGCGAATCTGGCGCTGCGGTACACGATCGACGAAGCCAAGGCCGCCAACATGCCCAAGGACACGATCGAGAAAGCGATCATGAAGGGCACGGGTGAACTCGGCGGCGACAACTTCGAACCGTTGACCTACGAGGGATATGGCCCGGGCGGCGTCGCGGTGATGGTCGATGCGCTGACCAACAACCGCGCCCGCACCGCACCGGAGCTGCGCCGGATCTTCGAGATCAACGGCGGCAACCTCGCCACGACCGGGTCCGTCGGGTTTGTCTTCACAAGGCAGGGTGTCGTCACCGTCCGCTCGGATGCGGCGAGCGAGGAAAGGCTGATGGAGGTGGCGCTGGAAGCCGGCGCCGATGACGTTCGCGACGAGGGCGAGGTCTTTGCCGTCATCACCGCCCCGCCGCTGTATCTGAAGGTCAAGGAAGCGGTCGAGGCGGCAGGCATCGCGATCGAGGGCGGCGAGATCATCAACGTGCCCAACAACACGGTTGCGGTTGAGGGGGAAGTGGCGAAGAAGATCCTGGCGCTGATCGACGAACTCGAAGACAACGATGATGTTCAGGCTGTCAGCCATAATGCCGAGTTGCCCGATTCGGTGACCGCCTGACCGGGAGGGGTGGACGCGGCGGAGATGGCTCAAATGGGCGTAGGCGGTGGGCGTGGGTGTGAGCGCATGTGCGGTGGGCGGGTTGGCTCAGCCCCCATCTCAGCGGTTTGGTCGCGCCGGGTGGATGGCGGGCACGGGTGGACGGCGGGCAGGGTAGGCGGTGGGCACGGGGGGCGGCGCTGCGGTCGGGTCCGGTGGCGACGGGGTTGTTGCAGCTTTGGGGAGGGGTGGCGGGCGGCGGTTTTCACATCCGGTGACACAAGCCGCCTGCCCGTGGTGGAAGCGGCGCGGGGCTACTACGATCATGGCGATGTCTACCGCCACCGAAACCATGACGTCTGATCCTGACTCCGCTTATCCTGATTCCGCGGGGCACTTCGGGCCCTACGGCGGGGTTTATGTTCCTGAGACGCTCTATGCCGCGCTGGAACAGCTCGAAGCCGAGTATGTTCGCGCGAAGGCGGATCCGGCGTTTCAGGCGGAGTTTCGCGCGATCCTCGAAACCTTTGTCGGCCGGCCTTCACGGCTCTATTTCGCCCGGAGGCTCACCGAGCAGCTCGGCGGCGCGCAGATCTATCTCAAGCGCGAAGACCTCAACCACACCGGCGCCCACAAGATCAACAACACCATCGGCCAGGCCCTGCTCGCGCGCCGCATGGGCAAGCCGCGCATCATCGCCGAGACGGGTGCGGGTCAGCACGGTGTCGCCACCGCGACGGCGGCGGCCTTGTTCGGCCTTCAGTGCGACGTCTACATGGGCGCGGAAGACGTCCGCCGGCAGAACCTCAACGTCTTTCGCATGAAGCTCAGGGGGGCGCGGGTCATCGAAGTGACCAGCGGATCGCGGACGCTCAAGGACGCCACCAACGAAGCCATGCGCGACTGGATGGGCTCGGTGGCCGACACGCATTACACGATCGGCTCGGTGGTTGGGCCTCACCCGTTTCCGATGATCGTGCGGGATTTTCAATCGGTGATCGGGACGGAGCTGATCGAGCAATCGCGCAGCCAGATCGGGCGGCTGCCGGATTATGTCATCGCGTGTGTCGGCGGCGGCTCCAACGCGGCGGGGATTTTTTACCCGCTGACGCCCCATCGCGAGACGCGGCTGATCGGAGTCGAGGCGGCCGGGCATGGGCTGGTGCTGGGCAAGCATGCCGCGACGCTCACGGCCGGCAAGCCCGGGGTGCTCCACGGGTGTCTGTCGTATGTGCTGCAGGACGACGACGGTCAGACCGCGGACGTTCACTCGTGCAGCGCCGGGCTGGACTATCCCGGGGTCGGCCCCGAACACGCGTGGTGGAAAGACAGCGGCCGGGTGGAATACACCGCGGTCACCGATGAGGAGGCGCTGGAGGGGTTCCAGATGCTCTCACGGCTCGAGGGCATCATTCCCGCGCTCGAAACGGCGCATTCGCTGGCTTACGCGAAGAAGCTGGCGCCCACGCTCGCGAAGGACAAAGTGATCGTGATCAACCTCTCCGGCCGCGGCGACAAAGACTGCCAGGAAGTCGCCCGGCTTCTTGGAACGGTGTAGCGACGGCCGCGTGGCGGCGGCCGTGTTTTGAAGGCCCGATCCAGATTGTGAAAGCCTCACGGTGAAAGGCCCGTGGTGACGGCTGCGGTCTGCGCGGTATCGCTGCGGCGAGCGGACTCTGCCCGCGGGGAGCGGGGTCTGACCGCCATGAGCGGGTTGTGACCGCCATGCGGGGGCTGTGACCGCCACGAGGTGGCCCCGACCGCCGTGAGCGGGGTCTGCCCGCGGCCGGCGGGGTTTCGTCGCGATCAGCGGCGCAGGGGCGCTTCTCCCGCGACCACTCAACTGAACGTCAACACTCAATTGAGCGTCTAATGCTCAACTGAACGTCACCGGCGAATCGCTGAACACCGTGTTGTTGGCCGCGTTGTTGTCGGCGGGTGTGCCGTCGAACTGGGCGTCGGCCACGAGGAAGAAGTCGCCGGCGCTGAGTGATTCGGGGATCAGGTCACGCAGGCGGATGCGGGTTGTCCTTCCGGCGGCGAGCCGGCGCAGGTTAATCGTGCGGGTGAGGACTTCTTCTTCGCCGCCCAGCACATTGTCGGCGCTGCGGAGCAGGCGGAGGGTGACCGATCCGCTGGCGCTGACGTTTCCGTTGTTGGTCAGGGTCAGCACCACGTTTGCCCGCGAGCCGCGGCGGAGCGTCGCGATGTTGCCGAAGCCGGTGGCGAGATCGACCGTGGCCGGGGCAAATGCGATGGCCTCGGACGTGGGGGTGGTGTTGTTCGCCAGCGTCAGTTCGGGCAGCGACCCGTCGGCGTTGATCTCTCCGAGCAGGAAGTATTGCCCCGCATCGAGGTTGTCCGGGTAGGTGAACCGATAGGCGAAATTGCGCGACCGCCCTGCGCCCAGGGCGACCCGCTCGGTCTCCTCGACCAGCAGGGTGTCGTTCTCGTCGATGACGGCATCGAGCGAGAGCCAGAGCCGGACGAGCGCGGTCCCGCGGACGATTTCGGTGCCCGAGTTGATGACGCGGACCACCACGCGGGCGGTGTCGCCTCCAACGATGTTGGTGTTGAGGCGGCCGGTGATGATGCCGGTGAGATCGATGCCGTCGCCGAGCGACCGGGCGATGTCGACCTGGGTGTCTCCGTCGTCGGTTGAGCTCGAGGCGATGTTGAGAATTCCGCCGCCCGAGCTGCTCTCGATGAGGCCCTTGGTCGACGCGATGAACTGCCTGAAGCGCCCGGTCAGGTCGTCGTCGGCCGCCGCCAGGGCGCGGAACGTGGCGGTCTGAATCTGCTGAAGCGCGGGCTGGAAGATGATCGAGATGCCGTCGTCGGCGAAGGTGGTGTCGAGCCGGCCGTTGGCATTCAGGCGGAGGGTGGCGACGCCGATCTGGTCGGTGTCGGTGAAGTTGAGGCTGGTGGCGATCTTGCCCGAGGCGATGATTCGGCCGTCGTCCTGCACGAGAATGTCGGTGATGGCCGCAATAAACCCGGGCACGGGCAGCGTGACGACGCCGCGGTTGAACGACCGATCGAGGCGTCCGCGTTCGTCGAGGCGGACGAAGGCAAATTCGCTGGTGAAGCCGGCCGAATCGACCGAGCCGGCGGAGAGGAACCCGCCCAGCACGATATCGCCGCCGGGGGCGATGGCGATGGCGTTGGCCTGTGCGTCGGTGAAGGCGATGCGGTCGTTGAAGATGCCGCCTCCCGCGAAGCGACGATCGAGCGAGCCGTCGGCGTTGTAGCGGATCGCGGTGAAGGTGGTCGCGCCGTTGCGGACGGTGGAGAAGCCCGCGACGACGATTCGGCCGCTGGCGTCGATGACGAGCGAGTTTGCGGCGTCGTTGCCGCCATTGACCGCCGTTACCACCACCCCGGCGTCGCCGAAGGTGGGATCGAGGACGCCCGCGGCATTGAAGCGGGCCACCAGCACGTTGGTGTCGCCGGTGGGGGTGGTCTTGTCGGGCTCGGCAGTTGTCGAGCCGACGATGACGATGTTGCCCGCGGCATCGACCGTCACGGAGTTGGCGATGTCCTGGGTCGGTCCGTAGCCGAGCGTGGAGAGATCGAGCGTGAGCAGCCCGCCGGTGCCGAAGGTGGTGACAAGGGCCCCTTCGGCGGTGTAGCGCGCGAGGGCGATGGCGGAGTCGGTGGTGTCGCCGATGGTGCGGGTGACGACGCCAGAGATGAGGATGTCGCCATTGGGCGCGAAGGCGATGGCGGTGGCCTCGTCGTCAAAACCGAAGTCGGTGCGGATGACGCCCAGTGTGCCGAAGGTCAGGTCGGTGGTGCCGTCGGCGTTGAACCGGACGAGGATGAAATCGCTGGGATCGGCGACCGTGAACCCGGCGGCGTAGGTCTTCCCGTCGGCCTGGCGCGTGATCGACGCCACGGTCTGGAAAAGCGGCGCCACCTCGACGGGGATGATGTTGGTGGCGACGCCGTCGCCGCCGCCGAAGTTCGGGTCGAGCGAGCCGACGGGGCTGACGGGGTTGCGCGTGGCGACCCGCTCGACCGAGAGAGTGGCGGTCGAGACGGCGGAGTTGTTGGTTTCGTCGCTCTCGCTGATGAGCCCCTGCGGGTCGGCGACCGCGATCAGGAAATAGTTGCCGGCCTCAAGGCCGAACGGCACGGTGGCATTGACCGAGCGGGTCAGCGTCTGCCCGGGCTCGAGCGTGAAGCCCTCGTAAGTGCCAAGCAGGCGGTCGTTTTCGTCGAGCAGGCTATCGAGCGACAGAAACACGCGCACGGCCACGCTGTCGGCGGTTGATCCGCCGGCGTTGGAGAGCGAGAGCGTGAAGGCCAGCGGATCAAGCTCGGTGAAGGTGCCCGAAGGCGGGGCAATGCTGTTGACCAGGATGTCGGCCGCACTGCCGGGCACGGTCACGGTCAGGCTGGCTGCGGTGGATGTGGCGGTGTTGTTGGTTTCGTCCTGCTCGCTCACGGCGTTGTCGATGTCGACCACCGCCCTGAGGAAGTAGGCGCCGGCCGCCGTGCCTGAGGGGATGTTGAGCGTGGCGTTGACTGTGGCGGAGGCGGCAGCGGCAACACCGGCCACCTGCGTCGAGCCCAGCGTGATCTCGTTGCCGTTGCCGTCGACGGAGTCGGCGTCGATCACGAAGCGGACGGTGAAAGGCCCGCTGTCGGTGAGCCCGTTGTTGGCCACCACCACCGACAGCGCGGCCGCCTGGCCGGGGGTGAATGGTCCGCCCGCGACGGCCGGCGGCTGGGGCACGAGATCGGCCGGCGGGCTGACGACGGTCAATCCTGAGACGGCGGTGGTGTTGTTCGTCGCGTCGGGGTCGGCGATCTGCCCGTCGATCAGTTTGACGATGATCGTGTAGTTGCCGCTGGGCAGGTCGCTGGGGATGCCAAACGAGATGGGCGATGTGGTCAGCGAGCTCATCGCGGCGGGGCCCGGCGATACGACGCTGGTGGCGACGAGCCGATCGGAGGCATCGATCACGCCGTCGAGCGAGAGGTAAACCTCGATATCGACCCGCGGCAGGTTCGCGGCGGAGTTGTTGGAGATCGTTGGCGTGATCGTCACCTGCTGGCCGGGAGAGAATGTGCCGGGCGTGAAGCCGACGCTGCCGACCGAGCGATCGACGGGCACGATCGCGGGGAAGGCCAGTGTGTCGCTGCCAAAGACGCCGGCCGGCCCGGCTGTGCCGTTGTCGTCGGTGACCGCGCCGGCGTTGAGCGAAAAGGTGTAGCTCCCGCTGTCGGGTGCGTCGAAGGCGTTGCCGTCGGCACGGGAGATGCGGTAGCGCAGCAGGCGGAACTCGACCGGCCCGCTGTCGAACGGAACGATGGCAGACGAGAGGAATTCTTCGCCGATGAAGTCGACCGTGAGCGCGCCGGTCGGGCCGGTGACGGTCAGGTCGTCGTCGCCGAAGCTGCTGAAGTCGATGTTGAACTCATCGCGATAGCTCACCAACACATCGAAGAAGCCCGAGTTGGCCGAGAACACCTCGCTGAAGAGGAAGCTCGGCACGGGCCCCGTGCGGTCAAGCAGCACATCGGGCGAAGAGGTGAGGGCATTGTTGGACGTGTCGGAGTCCGCGGTGACGGCGCTGGTGACCTGCGCGATGATGTAATAGACCCCGTCGACCAGCGACGAGTCGGTGATCATCACCGTCTGGGAGAAAGTCGCCGACTGGCTTGCGGCGATGGCCGTCGGATCTGAGATGAACAGCTGAAGGTCGCCCGCGTTGAGTTCATTATCGAAGCTGAGGAAGAGGGTGACGACGGCGTCGCCGACGTCGCCGGGGCCGTTGTTGGTGACGGTGGCGCTGACGTCGAGCGGCTGGCCGGCGGTCACCACGACGGGAACGACGGTCGCGCTGGTCACGGCGAGATCGGCCGATGGGGTCGCAAAGACCGCAAGCACCGCCGCGTCAGGCCCGGTCGGCGCGGCATCGCCTGTTCTTCCGACGACATAAAGCCTCGACCCGGCGGGCGCCACCGCGGCAACGTCGACCAGCTCGGCGACGGAAGGCGCGACGATCTCCTGAGCTATGCCCGCGGGGGAAACGGAATAGAGCACGCCGCGCTGCGTGGTGGTCTCGGTGAGCGCCGCGAAAATCGTGCCGTCGGCCAGGATGGCGATGTCGCGGGCATCCAACTGCTGTCCGCCCGTCGGAGCCACCGAGGCGACCCCTCCCGACCCGAAGGTGGACACCAGCGCACCGGTTGCCAGCGCATGCCGGCTGACCTGCAGCCCGTCGGTGTCGGAGAGCACCAGCAGCGACGCCGACGCTTCCTCGACCACGAACGAGTCGGGATTGGCAAAGAGCGGGTCGATATAGAATCCGTCGCCGTCGAAGGTGGTGTCGAGCGCGCCGGTCGCGAGATATCGGGCGATGATCAGCGACCCGTTGCCGCTGCCGTCGGTGGCCCGGCCGATGGCGACGATGCTGTTGTCCGACAACACCTCCACCTCGAGCAGCGACGCGGTATTAAAGCCCAGAAGCATGTCGACGCTGCTGACCACGACGTTGGTCTGCGGGTTGACGACGACCAGGAAATCGCTGGGCGACAACCCGCCCACGCCCGCGGCCACGACGTTGCCGTTGCCGCTGATGGCCAGATCGTTGAACACATCGTCGCCGCCCGAGTCGGATCCGGCGACGATGATCAGGCCGTCGCCGTCGAGGTTGGAATTGAAGTTGCCCTTGGGGTCGAGCGAAATCAGCAGAGCGTTATCATTGCCCGACTGGGAGATGGCGCCGCCGAGGAAGACGGTTCCGTCGGCCGCGACGGCGAGAGTGCGCAGGCTGGTCGGACGCGCAAACTCGGGCAGGCGGACGATTCCCGCCTCGCCGAAGGAGCTGTCCGATACGCCAAACTCGTTGCGCTTGTCGATGGAGTAACGCCCGTCGCTGCCGACCATGAGCGTGTAGACGAAGCCGTCGCGGACGAAAACGTCGAGGGCGTTGTCGCCGCCGCCGCGCGTGGGCTCGATGACCACGCCGCCCCGCGCTCCGCGGAAGGTGGTGTCGACGCCGAACTCGCGGAAGCCGGCGAGGAAGAGACGGTCGTCGCCGCCGGGGTTGGCGGTGCCGGGCGTCTGCACGCCGCCGATCAAAAACGCATCGCCACCGATGGCGGCGATCGTGCTGATGAACTGCGAGTCGGGCAGAGAGAAGACGGGATCGAACAGCCCGACCGAGAACTCGCTGATCACCGAGCCGCTCTGGGTGAGCAGCCGCACGAACGGCTCGATGGTGGAGAACGAGCCGCTGGCGACCGTGCCCGCGATGGCGTACTTGCCGCCGGGCAGTCTCGCCAGCCCGGCCGACTCGATGGTGCTGCCCGGGCTGCCCAGGCCGCTGAACAAGGGTGAGCCGCCGTTGAATGCGGTGTCGAGGGCGCCGGCATCGTTGAAGCGAGCGATCGCGATGTCGGCCCCGGTCGACGATGTGACCGTCAGGCTCACCACCGGCCTGTCGACCGGCGCGCTCGGGTTGATCACATCGACAAACAAGCCGGCGGGCCGGGTGTCGCCCAGGCCGTCGAGGTTAAGCGTGACCCTGCCCGAAGTGCCGAAGGAGGCGTCTGCCGAGCCGGCGCCGGTGAGCCTGCCGATCGCGGTGGTCACCTGGCTGAATGGCGTTACCGCCTGCCGCGCGAGGTAGTAGAGGCTCGTTCCGTCGGCCGGCGAGACCGCGATCTGTGTCGCCACGTTGATCGCGTTGTTGTCGGGATTGGCGATGACGATGCCGTCGTTCGCGGGATCACTCACGCCGTCGATGGACTGCTGGTCGTCGAAGGTGGTGTCGAACGCCCCGCTGTCGGTCAACCGGGCGATCAGCAGGTTGAGCGCGTTGCTCGAGTTGACATCGCCGTCGCGGGAGCCGCCGACGACATAGATCCGGCCGTCGGGCCCGACAGCGATGCCGCCGCCCACATCCTGGACGTTGTCGACCGAGGCATACTGCGCCGCCGTGTCGATCGTCAGCTGCCCGTCACCGTCAAACGTCGTGTCGAATGTGCCGGCAGGGGTGAGCCTATAGACGGCGATATCCGTCGACGTGGTGGCCGCATCGACCGTCGCGGCGATCAGCACACGATCCTGACTATCGATCGTCGCGCCATCGAGAGACTTCACGGTCGCGACGCTTGCATATCCGTTGGTGCCGAAGGTGGTGACCAATTCACCCGAGCGCGTGAACCGCGACACCAACACGGTCTTCTGCCCGCTCGACGAGCTTTCGCTGACGACGAAGAATCCCGTGCCATCTGCCACGGGCATGATGAAACGCGCATTGTCGGCGTCACCCGGCGCGTTGTGGATTGCGACGCCCTGCTCGACCGGTCGGCCGAACGCCTCGACGATCCCGTTGTCGTCGATCTTGACCAGGAAAAGGTCTTGTTCCCCGTCGCTGCGGGGGGTGGCGCCGCCGGCGACAATCGTGCCGTCCTGGGCGAGTGTCATGGTGAACCGTGCATCGGGCCCTGAGAGCGTGGTGCTCACCGTCTCAGGAACAAACACGTCGAGCCGACCGGCGTTGCCGAAGGTCGCGACGGGGTCGCCGGCCGAATCGACCCGTTGGAAAAACCCACTGCCGTCGCCATCGGCGCCCGCCACCGTGTATCCACCTGCGCCGCTGGGCGCCACGTCGGTGAACCGCACCCCGATGTTTCCGAGCACGGTAAACCCAAAATCGAGGCCTGTTCCGGTGTTGGCCGTGCGGATCAGGAATGGGCTGCTGCCGTTGGTGCCCGCGACCACCGCCTCGCCGGCGGCATCGATGACCATGGCGGTGGCCCCGTCGACCGCGCCTTCGTTGACGTCGCTGAAGAAGAAGCCCGCGCTCCCCCACGTGGTGTCAAAGGCGCCGGTGGTCTGGTCGAGGCGTGTGACCAGCAGGTCGGTGCTCACGCTGTTGACCATGCCGCTGCCGGCGGCGTAGATGTGCGAGCCGAAGACCGAGACCGCGTCGAGCCGCGTGCCCAGGGTCTGCGGCAGCGGCACGATGCCGTCGGAAGAGAAACCGCTATCGAGACTGCCGGTCGAGGTCAGCGCCAACACGAAGGCCCGCTGGTCGACCAGCGCGCCGCTGCCCGTATCGGTGAAGCCGACCGCGACGATCCGCCCGTCGGGCAAAACCTCGATGTCGGTGACGATGTCGTCGGGCCCGCCCGCACCGATGATCGCCCCGACGTCGATCGTCACCACCCCGGCGGTGCCGAAACCGGTGTCGAGAAACCCCTGGGGGTCGAACCGCGCGACAAACAATTCCTCTTCGCCGCCGTTGTTCGTCGAGCCGGCGACGAGGATGCGACCCGTGGCGTCGATCGCACCCGACGTGACGACGTTGGAAAGGTTGCCGATATCGAAGATGACCACGCCGCGGTTGCCGAACTGGAGATCAGGCAACCCGTCGGCGGTGAACTGCTGGATGAGAATGTCGCCGATGAAATCCGGATCGACCAGCGTGCCGACGGAGATGAAACGGTCGTCGGCGGGGTTGGAGGAGGGGGCGGGGCGGCGGCGGAGGCGGGGGCG
>CAZBOE010000004.1:37378-41201 GCA_964493365.1 uncultured Tepidisphaeraceae bacterium
GAGGGGCTGAATCGCAGCATCTCGGCCGGCCGGGCGCCATCGAGGCCCGGGCGATCGAGCAACACGCTTCCGACGCCCGCAAAACCGGTGTCGGGCAGGCCGACGGCGAACAGCCTGCGTGGCTCGAGGGCTTCCACCGCCGATCGGATCAGTCGGCCGACTCGACGGGCATCTCGGTCTTTGGGACGATGAATGAGGGCGCTGCGACCGTCTGCGTTTGCCACGAAATTCTCCCTTTGCAAACAGCTTGGCTTGCCGACGCGTAAAGGCGGCGAAAGCGCCGCCCCGGGCGACGCCGCGCGGCGTCACCGTAACGTCCTGACGTATCCCTGATTTTCATACGTCTGAGGGGCAGAGTGTCGACGATGAGTCCGCAGTCGTCAATCGAGATCGGCCTGCCGCTTTGAACGATCTTCGGCGGCCCCGGGCAATGCGTCGTGTGATGCATCACGCGGCGGATACCGCGGCAGCATGGTCCGGCTAATCAGCCCGGCCGTCGTCCGCCGGCGTGAGGCGGAAAACCGTGACCTCGGGGCGGCACCAATGCTGAATCCGCTGGCCGTAGGACAGGCCGCGGTTGACGTAGAGGTGTCGGCCGTTGACCGCGTAGTAGCCGTGGGTGTAATGCCGGTAACGGTGCGGATAGAGCCGCCTGCCCAAGGCGCTGGTTGCCACCTGGCGGCCATGGGTGTGGCCAGAGAGCATCCACTGCCAGGGATACTGCATGAGATCGACGCAGTTGGCCGGGTTGTGGTTGAGGCAGATGACCGGTTCATCGGCGGTCACACCCGCGAACGCGCGGCCAGGATCGATCGAGCCCGTCCATTCGTCGTCGAGGCCCACGATGGTCAGCGGGCGCGCGGCGCCGGGGCGGGTGATGCGATGGACCTCGTTGCGCAGGACCACGAGCCCCTTGCGCTCGAGCCGCTGCTCGAGGTAATCGCCCCGCCGCTTCGCCTCGGCGGGCAGGTGCTTGCCCCACATGCTGTAATCGTGGTTGCCGAAGGTGCAGATAACGCCGGACGCCGCCTTGATGTGGAGCAGAATGTCGGCGATCTGGGCGGCGTAGCGGTAGCCGCCGGTGATGAGGTCGCCTGTGATGACGACGGCATCAGGCTTGAGGTCATTAACCCACTCGACGTAATGCTGAAGATAAGTCCGCCAGACGACGGGGCTGAAGTGAAGGTCTGAGATGTGAACCAGACGAAACCCCGCAAACACCGGGTCGAGCCCGGCGAGCGGCATCGGCCGACGATGGATATCAACCCACCGCCGCGACAGCGGCAACGCATGCAGCCCGGTGAGCCCGACGCTCGACATCGCATGCCACACCGCCTTGCGCCAGCGATGCTGCCGCCGCCAGTGAGGCGTCTTGAGGTAACGAACGACTGATTCCATGCGGGCGATGATAGGTCCGGCTGGCGGGATGAGGGATGGCTATCCTTTTCGATCGACTTGTCACCGCCAACTGCATGCCCCACCGCGAATGCGTGCTGCACGATCTTTAAGGACGCTCTAGAGCATGTCGAGCGCGGCGGTGAGTTCGGAGAGGGCGTGGGCGTCGCCGGTGGTGTTGGCGGTGCGGATGCCTGACTCATAGGCGGTGCGGGCGGCGGCGGGGTCGCCCAGCGCCTCGTGGATCTGCCCCTGCTGGTAATAGGCGTAGACGTAGTTGGGGTCGGCGTCGAGTGTCCGCGCGAGGAACGACAGCGCGTCGCGTGGCCGGCCTTCTTTCTTGTGCTCCATGGCGATGCCATAGAGCAGAAACGGGTCGCGCGGCGACTGGGCTAGCATCTTCTCGAGCTGGTCGAGGCGTGGCATAGGGGGCCTCCCATCGGGCTCGCCCGCCGAGCCGTTCGACGGCGCCGGCGCGTGAGCCGTGCACGGCGTCGCCCCGCCGCTCCCGAGTCATCTACAGGAGCAAAGGCGGGGCTGACGCCGGGGCGGTTTGCGGGCAACTTCGTTAGCGGGCAATCTCATCGGCGGCCGGCAGACGCGCCGCTCACGCCGCGCCTTTTGCCCGCAGCGGCTGGTGCTGCATCTTGAGCGACTCGGCCACCGCGGCATTGGTGACCCGCCCCGCGACCAGGTTGATCCCCTCGGCAAAGTACGGGTCCTCGGCGGCGGCCTTGTCATAGCCCTTCGCCGCGATCTTGAGCGCATAGCCGAGCGTCGCGTTGCACATGGCGACGGTGCTGGTTCGGCCGACCGCGCCGGGCATGTTGGTCACGCAGTAGTGCACGACATGGTCCACGACATACGTCGGGTTGGCGTGGGTCGTGGCGCGGCTGGTTTCGAAGCAGCCGCCCTGGTCGATGCTGATGTCGACCATCACCGCGCCGGGCTTCATTTCCTTGACATCGTCGCGAGACACCAGCCGCGGGGCGCGGGCGCCGGGGATCAGCACCGCCCCCACCACCAGATCGGCCCGGCGGACCTGCTCACGCACGGTCTGCACGTCGGAATAGATCGGCGTGACGTTGGGGGGCATCACGTCGTCGAGGTAGCGAAGGCGGTCGAGGTTGACGTCCATGATCACGACATTGGCGCCAAGCCCCGCGGCCACCTTGGCCGCGTTCGAGCCGCTTGTGCCCGCGCCCAGCACCACCACGTGCGCCGGCTCGACGCCCGGAACGCCGCCCAGGAGAATGCCGCGGCCCATCATCGGCTTCTCGAGATACTTGGCCCCCTCCTGGATGCTCATCTTGCCCGCGATCTCGCTCATCGGCGTCAGGCAGGGCAGCCGGCCGGCGCGGTCGCGGATGGTTTCATACGCGATGGCCACGATGCCCGACTCGAGACAGGCCTGCGTCAGTTCCTGGTCGGCGGCGAAGTGAAAATACGTGAAGATGATCTGCCCGGGCCGAAAGAGGCTGACCTCCTGCGGCTGGGGCTCCTTCACCTTGATGATCATCTCGGCGTTCTTAAACACGTCGGCCGCCGTCGCGACGATCTTGGCGCCGAAGCGCTGATAGTCTTCATCGGAGAAGCCGCTGCCGACGCCGGCCTGGCTCTCGATGGTGACGTCGTGGCCGGCCCTGACGAGCATTTCGACGCCCGAGGGCATCAGGCCGACGCGGTATTCATCCGATTTCACTTCTTTGGGGACACCAATTCGCATAGCAGGCTTTCTCCAGAGTGGGCTCCACAGTGCACCGTGGTCGACGGCGCGACGTCCGCGGGAGGTCCGATAAGTGCGGCGGGCACTGGTTGACCCGTCGACGCGGCAGTGAGCGTACCGTCGCGGGGCGGGAGCTTCCACATTTGTGACTGTTGCTTTGGATCAACGGCCCGCCTTGCCGATGACGCATCAGGGCAACGCGCACTGCGGATGTGGCCGCGTGGCAACATTCCGCGGCGCAATGTCGCACGATTGCACCAAGGCAAGGCCGACCATGCTTCAGGTAAATGAACAGCACAAGGCCCGGCTGCTTGTGCTGGACGAAGACCGGATTCTGCTCCAGTCGCTGGCGCAGTTTCTGCGTCGTGAGGGATACGCCGTCAAGACGACCGACCGCGTCGACGAGGCCCACAGCCAGCTCGAGCTCGACCAGACCGACCTCCTGCTGGTCGACGTCAACATGACCGGCGTCAAGCCGCTCGAGTTTCTCCGCGATGTGAAGCGCCGGTATCCGCAGGTGGTGGTGATCGTCATCACCGGCTACGGCAGCATCGAGGGCGCGGTGGCGGCCACCAAGGCCGGGGCGTTCGACTACCTGACCAAGCCGATCGTCGATGACGAGATCCGCGTCGTGGTCGAAAAGGCCGCCCGCCAGCAGGCGCTGCTGTTTGAGAACCAGACGCTGCGTCAGCAGCTCGATCT
>CAZBOE010000004.1:41294-51288 GCA_964493365.1 uncultured Tepidisphaeraceae bacterium
ACCGTGCTCATCACCGGCGAATCCGGCACCGGCAAGAGCCTGCTGGCGCGGGCGATTCACCACCGCTCGCCGCGTCGTGACAAGCCTTTTATCGAGGTCTCCTGCGGGGCGCTTCCCGAGACCCTTCTGGAGAGCGAGCTGTTCGGCCACGTCAAGGGCGCCTTTACCGGCGCGATGGCCGACAAGCCGGGGCGATTCCTCGCGGCCGACGGGGGCACGATCTTCCTCGACGAGATCAACTCGGCGTCGCCTGCGATGCAGGTGAAGCTGCTGCGGGTGCTCCAGGAGCGGGCGTTCGAGCCCGTGGGCAGCACCGAGACGAGAACGGTCGATGTGCGGGTGATCCTGGCATCCAACGCCGACCTGAGCACCCTCGTGGCCGCCGGCACGTTTCGGCAGGACCTGTTCTATCGCATCAACGTCGTGCAGGTGAAGCTGCCCCCGCTGAGAGAGCGCCCGGGCGATGTGCCGCTTCTGGCGGGGCATTTCCTGCGCCGCTACTGCCGCGAGATGAACCGCGAAATACTCGGGTTCACCGACGGCGCGATGGCGGCGCTGCAGCGATATCACTGGCCGGGCAACGTGCGCGAGCTCGAAAACGCGATCGAACGGGCGGTGGTGCTGTGCCCTCGTCCTCAGGTCGACGTCGATGACCTGCCCGAGACGCTCCACGGCGCGCCGCGCTTGTCGGGTCTCATGCCGTCAACGGAAGACCTCGGGTCGCCCATGCCGCTCGAAGCGGCGCTCGAAGGGCCCGAGCGGCAGATCATCGAAAACGCGCTCAAACGAAACAATTGGAACCGCCAGGCCACCGCGGCCGAGCTGGCCATCAACCGGACCACGCTCTACAAGAAAATGCGCAAATACCGGCTCGACGTCGGCGAGACGAACTGAGCCCGACCGGCCGGACAGGCCGGGGCGAGCCTCAGTCATCGTTGATCTGCTTCGCACGCGCCTTGGCCATGACCCTGTCTCCCACCGAGGGCAGGAGCGTCACGGCCGACAGCAGATAGCGAAACAGCGGCGCCGGCCAGACCTCGCGGCGCGGACGGACGATCGCCCGCACCATGGCGGCGGCAACCGTGTCGGCGGTCTGCATGCGGTCGCCCGTGATTCGCGGGGGCAGCTTCTTCCCGCCGCGGGTTTCGGCGATGTCGAAAAACTCAGTCTGCGTGCCGATCGGGTGAACGCTGGTCACCGAGATGGCCTTGTCGGCCAGTTCCACGCGCATCGCCTCGGCGATCGACAACTGCGCGGCCTTGGTGGCGCTGTAAGGCCCCAGGAACGGAAGCCCGCGCCGGGCGGCGGCCGACGATACCAGCATGATCTGGCCGCGCCAGCCGTCGAGCGGCTCCTGCCGCTTCATCACCGGGACCGCGGCGCGAATGCAGTCGAGCGTGCCGTAGACGTTGACCTTGAACAGCTCGTGGACTTGCTCGTATGTGTTGCGATGCACAGGGCGGATCTCGCCATACCCCGCGTTGCAGACAAGCGTATCGAGCCGCCCGAACGACTCGACGGCCGCGTCGATCAGCGCCTCGCAGTCCGCGGTGACACCGACGTCACACCGCCGGACGACGTGCCCGCCCCCGAGCTCGCGATTGAGCGCCTCGAGCCGGTCGACCCGGCGGGCCCCCATCACCAGCCTCGCCCCGCCGGCCGAGAGCTGGCGGGCGAGCGACTGACCGATGCCGGCCGACGCACCCGTGATGACCACCACCATGCCCGACAACCCGCGCGATCGCTTTGCCATGCGGGCGGACTATAGGCAGACGGCACTGCTTGGCCAGCAGGTGCGCCGGCCGGCCATCTGCCTGACACGCGCGTCACCCGCCGGAGCCATTGTCACGGCAACCCGTCGCGACGCCGCGGAGACACCGTGCAGACGCCGCGGCAACAGCGCAAAAGCATCTCCGCAGCACCGAAGCCCTGCCGCCGATGCACAGTCTCACCCGTCCGGCGTCAAGGGGCGTGCGAGCCGACGCCGGCCCTCGCTGCTTTCGCGACCCTCGCGCCGGGCCACTTTCCCAAGGCTAGCCACGCGGCCGTCCGCCCGGCCGAAGGCGGGGGCGCGCATCAGGGGTGCGCCCTGCTGCCGACACGCGGCGATTCGGTTACACTCTCGCGTCCCATGAAAGACCCCCGCTTCTCACAGCTCGCTTCGGTCCTGGTCAAACACTCGATGAAGGTCTCGACGGGCGACAAGGTGCTCGTTGAGGCGTTCGACATTCCGACCGATTTCACGGTCGAACTGGTCAAGTCGATCGCCGACGCCGGCGGGCTGCCCCTCGTGTCGACCTATCACCAGGCGGTGCTGCGGCAACTGTACCGAAGCGCGTCGCCCGATCAGATGAAGCTCATCGGCGAAGTCGAAAAGATGCGCATGGAGCGGGTCGACTGCTACTGCGGCGTGCGCGGAAGCCACAACATCTCCGAGATGTCCGACGTGCCGCGCGAGAAGATGGAGCTCTATGAGAAGCACTGGTGGAATCCCGTCCACACGGGCGTCCGCGTCCCCAAGACACGGTGGGTCGTGCTGCGCTGGCCGACCACGTCAATGGCGCAGGCCGCCGGAATGAGCACCGAGGCATTTGAAGACTTCTACTTCCGCGTCTGCGCCGGCGTTGACTACGCCCGGATGGAGCAGGCGATGAAGCCGCTGGGCGACCTGATGGACGCCACCGACATGGTCCACATCACCGGCCCGGGCACCGACCTGACCTTCAGCAAAAAAGGCATCCCCAGCGAGGGCTGCTCGGGCGAACGCAACATCCCCGACGGCGAACTGTTCTCCTGCCCCACAAAAGAGAGCGTCAACGGCACGCTCCAGTTCAACTGCGAAACGCTCTACCGCGGCACGGTGTTCAACAACGTCAAGCTTACCTTCAAGCACGGCAAGATCGTCGACGCGTCGGCCGGCGGAGAAACCGCCAAGCTCAACGAGATCCTCGACTCCGACGACGGCGCCCGCTACATCGGCGAGTTTTCACTGGCGTTTAACCCCTACATCCTCAAGCCGATGAAGGACATTCTCTTTGACGAGAAGATCGCCGGCAGCTTCCACTTCACGCCCGGGCAGGCCTACGAACAGGCCGGCAACGGCAACAAGAGCCAGATCCACTGGGACATGGTCTGCATCCAGCGCCCCGAATACGGCGGCGGCGAGATCCGCTTCGACGGCAAACTCATCCGCAAGGACGGGATTTTCACCCTGCCCGAACTGGCCGGCCTCAACCCCGACGCGCTGGGTCGCTGACTGTGGGGGCGGAGTAGTCAACCCGATTTCAGCAGATCGCACGTCTCAAGCCGCCCCCTGATTCCGACTTGGGCACGTGACTTCGCGCCGTCCGCACGTTTCGAGTCGTCCGCAGTTTTCGATCCGCGCGCATCGATCTAAGCCCCGGCGTGGCTTGCTGCCGTCGCCGAAATCGGCTGGCGGCGTGGCAGATTCGACGTTCGCGCGCAGGCACCCGCGGGCGTAGTCTCTCGCCCGAATGCCAAGCACAGCCGCACCGCGCAGTCTCGCCGAGATCGACTTCGAACCCACCGGCCCGGTGACGCCGTCGCCGCTCGATTGGCGCGATCAGTTCATCTACCAGATCCTGATCGACCGGTACGACGACGACAAAGAGCACCCGCCCTTCGACGCCGACACCGCACCCCGTGGCCGCGACCCCGATCAGGCCGCCCTTGTGCAGGGCGGCACCCTCCGCGGCATCACCCGCCGGCTCGATTACATCCAGGGCCTGGGCGTGACCACGATCTGGATCACCCCGCCATTCAAGAACCGAATCGACGACCCCTACGCCCACCACGGCTACGGCATCCAGGATTTTCTCGATGTCGATCCGCGATTCGGGACCATCGATGACCTGCGCCGCCTCGTGCGCGAGGCCCACAAGCGCGGGATGTATGTCATCCTCGATATCGTCATCAACCACACGGGCGACTGCTGGGCCTACGCCCACAGCGAAACCCGAAGCCCGACCTACAACGGCTCCGACCGTTTCGAGTTCGGCGGCTGGCGCAAACACGGGGGCGGCGTCATTTCCCACGACCGGGTCGCCGAGCTGGGCCCCGATGACGGCGTGTGGCCTCGCGAGTTTCAAAACCCGGACTGGTTCAAACGGCGCGGCGCGATCAGCGACATCAGCAACGCCGGCCCCGAAGAACAAATCGACGGCGACTTCATCACCCTCAAAGACCTCGACCTCAAAAACCCCGAGGTGCTCGACGCGCTGATCAAGGTCTATAAGTGGTGGATCGCCCAGACCGACATCGATGGTTTCCGGATGGACACCATCATGAACACCGAGCCCGCCGAGACGGCGATCTTCACCAACTCGATCCGCGAATACGCCCGGCGCATCGGCAAGCACAATTTCTTCATGTATGCCGAAATCGTCGGCGACGACGACCGCCTGCAGAAATACATCGGCGGCATCCACCCCGTCCCGGGCGTGGACGAGCGCTACCCCTTCTTCTCGGCCTGCCTCGATTTCCCGCTCTACTTCATCCTCGAAGAGGTGATCAAGGGCTTCCGCGGGGTCGACGAGCTGCGCGAGCGCTACGAAAAGTTCCGCCGTTTTTACCGGGATTATGGCGAGGTCGGCCGGTGCTTCGTCACCTTCATCGACAACCACGACCAGATGGCCAGGCCCTACCGCCGCTTCATGCACCAGAACAACGACTGGCGTCAGGCCGTGCTGGGCGTCGGATATCTCCTGTGCAACATGGGCGTGCCGTGCATCTATTACGGGACCGAACAGGGCTTCGACGGCGGCGGCAAGACCGACCACGCCGTGCGCGAGTGCATGTTCGGCGGCAAATGGGGCGCCTTCGACACCACCGGCGTCCACTTCTTCAACCCGGAGCACCCCATCTACCGCGGCATCGCCAGGGTCGCCGAGATCCGCAGGCGCGAGATGGCGCTGCGCTACGGCCGGCAATACTTCCGCGAGATCAGCAGCGACGGCATCCACTTCGGGTGTCAGCAGAACCCGGGCGGCATTGTCGCCTTCTCACGCGTGCTCGACACCGAAGAGGTCGTCGTCGTGCTCAACCTCGACGACAGGGAGCGCGACGACCGCATCGAAGTCGACGGCCGACTCACGCCGGAGGGCTCGGACATGCTCGACCTCGTCGACGGCCAGCGCGTGACCGCCATGCGTCACGACAGCCACGTCTTTATCGCGCCCAGGCTCAAGCCCAGGTCGATCTCGATCTTCCGAAACCACGGATGAACATGAGGCCGCGGTCATGACCGATGACGACGCCATCACACCCGACTCGGTGACGGTTCACTCGCTCGTGGGTCATGCGCATGTCGAACTCGCGGTGATCTGCCTGGCGTCGATGATGCGGTTCAGCGACGTGGATGTGTCGCTGCACATCCACGAAGACGGCACGCTCACCGAGCCCGACCGCCAGCGGCTGACCGAGGCGCTATCGCCGGCCGCCGTCTCGCTGAGCATCACCCGACGCTCCGAGTCGGATCGGCAGGTGGAGGCCATCCTCGCCCGCCACCCGGCCGCCACCGCCTATCGCCGATCCAACGTCATGGGCCTCAAGCTCTTTGACACCATGCTCCTGGGCGGCCCCCATGCGCAGGGCGCCGTCCACTGCTATTGCGACTGCGACGTGCTGTTCTGGCGTCCATACCTGGGGCTCTGGTCGCTGCCCGACACGATCGACGCGCTGTTCATGGCCGACCTGGGCGACTGGTATTCGATGCGGTCGTTTCAGATGCTCCGCGTGCCGGGGCTCAGGCTCGCCCGCCGGGTCAATGCCGGGCTGATCTGCTGCCGCGACCGCTTCTTCGATCTCGACCGCATCGACTGGTTTCTCTCCCGCACCCGCGGCCTTCACGCCAAAGCCCACCTCGTCGAGCAGACCGTCTGGGCGATGCTCGCCCTCACCCCGCCCGCCGACACCCGTGCCGCGCTCTGGAACCCCGCCCAGATCGGCCTCATGCACGGCGGCATCACCCCAGCGAAAACGCCCAGCGTCGCCGGGCACTTCGTCGGCAAAGACCGGTGGATGCTGCCTCGCTATGTCGATCGGGCGCTGCGCGACCCCCTGTCGATGGCGCGCGAGCGGCTGGGCACGGTCACGACCGGGTCATGCGGCCCCGTGCGGATGGCGGCATTCGAAGCCACCCGCGTGGTCGGCAACGCCGCGCGGCGGGCCGGTCTCCTCCGCAAGCCCACGCGACACGACGCCGCCGACCCGGGTGCATCCAAGACTACGCCTGACAAAGGTAGTAGTAGTTTTGCGGATCGTGCGGCAACGTCTTGACGTCGACCCGTCCGAATCCCGCGTCCGCCAGCATCCGCAGCGCCACCTCTTTGCCCCACGCCGCCCCGAGCCCGGGCCCGCCGTTGGCCAGCGACACTGACATGCAGTGCATGCACGAAATCGTATAGATGAACGTGCCCATCACGTGGTCCTTGTCGCCGTGATGGTGGCTCGAGCACTGGATGTCCTGCATGAAGAACATCGCGCCCTTGCGCAGCGCCGAGCGGATCTGCGAGAGCACCTCGGCCGGCCGCGCCTGATCGTGGATCGCGTCAAACGCGAGGATCAGGTCATAACTGTCCGGCGAATCAAGCCGCGCCGCGTCGGCCACCCTGAACTCCACGTTCTCCACGCCCGCCTGCCGCGCCTCGCCGCAGGCGAGATCGATCGCGGCCTGCTCGAAATCGACGCCGACGAAGCGGCTGTTGGGGAACATCCGCCCGAGCTTGCACAGCGCGCGCCCCGCGCCGCAGCCGACATCGAGCACGTCGATGCCCGCTTCGAGCCGGCTGCGCCAGTGATCGCCCATCAGTGGGATGATGTGCGGCTCGAGGGCCGACACCACCGTCTGGTAGCTCTCCTCCGCCATCACGCGGTGGAAGTTGCGGTAGGCCGAGTAAGGCACGCCGCGCCCGTGGCGGAAGGCCTCGACCACCTCGTCTTCGACCGCCCCGAGCACCGCGAAGAACTGCGCCCCGATCGCCATGCAATTGGGATTGGAATCGCGCGTCAGTACGGCCGCGTGCTCGGGCGGCAGGTGATAGGTCTTGGCGGCAGGCTCATGACGCACCACCCCCGACGCCGTCATCGCGCCCAGCCACTCGCGCACGTATCGCTCGCTGAGCTCCGCCCGCTGCGCGATCTCATGGCTCGTCGCCGGCGGCATGTCGGCCATCGTGTCAAACAGGCCCGTGCGATAGCCAATGCTGGTCATCAACATCAGAGCGCCCCCGTTGTAGGCGCCGAGCATCTTGCCGACGAAAGCATCGACAGACTGAGGGTCAACCGCCCGCGGGGCGCGCGCCTGCGCCGCGTCCGCCTGCGCCCGATCGGCGTGCTCTCGAACCGACAGCTGCGTATTGGTGTGATCGAACATCGTCATGGACAACTCCTTGCCGCGCCGGGGTTATTCCGGCATCGGTCATTGGTTTACGCCCCGGCGGATCAACCGGATTGCGCTTCACACTGCCGACAAACCGCCCGCCTCGCTCAGACCGAACGCCCGGGCCGAGGGGTGGCATACAGACGACCCGGCTGGCCTGATGTTTCCGCATTTTTCTAACTTTCCGCGATTCTTTACCGTCGTTTCGGGGCGGTCCGCGGAGATCGCCGCAGCACCCCACGCTTGCCCGGCGGACTCTGCGTGGGTACACCAGTGGCGTCGGCGACGCTCTCGGGCGAGCCCGCCGGTCACGCCATCGCACTCATGCAGGGAAGGGTTTTCATGTCCACAATCACCACCACGCCGGCCTGGAAAGCGCTCTCGGGTCATTTCGATCAGATCAAGTCGACCCACATGCGCGACCTGTTCGCAAAGGACCCACAGCGGTTCGCAAAGTTCCATGTCGAGTGGAACGGCATCCTCTTCGACTATTCGAAGAACCGCATCACCGAAGAAACCGTCCGCCTGCTGCTCGATCTGGCCAAGACCGCCGACGTGCCCGGCATGGCGCAGAAGATGTTCACCGGCGAGAAGATCAACTTCACCGAAGACCGCGCCGTCCTGCACATCGCCCTGCGAAACCGGTCTAACCGCCCGATCATGGTCGACGGCAAAGATGTCATGCCCGAGGTCAACGCCGTCCTGGCGCACATGAAGGAATTCTGCGACGCCGTCCGCTCGGGCAAGCACACCGGATACACCGGCAAGACCATCACCGACGTCGTCAACATCGGCATCGGCGGCTCCGACCTCGGCCCGGTCATGGTCACCGAGGCCCTCAAGCCCTACGGCAAGCCGGGGATGAACGTGCACTTCGTCTCCAACGTAGACGGAACGCACATCGCCGAGACGCTCAAAAAACTCAACCCCGAAACGGCGCTGTTCATCGTCGCCTCCAAGACCTTCACGACGCAGGAGACCATCACCAACGCCACCTCCGCCCGCGACTGGTTCCTCAAGCACGCCGGCGACGTCAAGCACGTCGCCAAGCATTTCGTCGCGCTGTCGACCAACGCGAAAGAGGTCGAGAAGTTCGGCATCGACACCCGGAACATGTTCGGCTTCTGGGCCTGGGGGTCGTCGATCTTCTCGGCGGCCGCTATTCGTTCTGGTCGGCCATCGGGCTGCCCATCGCCCTCTACATCGGCTTTGACAATTTCGAAGAGCTCCTCACCGGCGGCTTCGAGACCGACGAACACTTCCGCACCGCCCCGCCCGAGAAGAACATCCCCCTGCTCATGGGCCTGCTGGGCATCTGGTACAACAACTTCTTCGGC
This sequence comes from uncultured Tepidisphaeraceae bacterium, assembly GCA_964493365.1. Taxonomy (GTDB): domain Bacteria; phylum Planctomycetota; class Phycisphaerae; order Tepidisphaerales; family Tepidisphaeraceae; genus CAZBOE01. Next base: position 50,031 of record CAZBOE010000004.1, read on the forward strand.
GCCCAGACGCTGGCCATCCTGCCCTACGACCAGTACATGCACCGCTTTGCCGCCTACTTCCAGCAGGGCGACATGGAGTCCAACGGCAAATACGTCACCCGCGACGGCGCGCTGATCGACACCCAGACCGGCCCGATCGTCTGGGGCGAGCCGGGCACCAACGGCCAGCACGCGTTCTATCAGCTCATTCACCAGGGCACGAAGCTCATCCCGTGCGACTTCCTCGCCCCTGTCGAGACCCACAACCCCCTCGGCCAGCACCATCCGATCCTGCTCTCCAACTTCTTCGCCCAGACCGAAGCGCTGATGAAGGGCAAGACCGAGGCCGAAGTGCGCGACGAACTCAAGGGCGCCAAGCTCACCCCCCAGCAGCTCGAGGCGCTCGTGCCGCACAAGGTCTTCCAGGGCAATAAGCCGTCGAACAGCTTCCTCTTCCAGAAGCTCACCCCGCGCATGCTCGGTCGGCTGGTGGCCCTCTACGAGCACAAGATCTTCACCCAGGGCGTGATCTGGAACATCAACAGCTTCGACCAGTGGGGCGTTGAGCTCGGCAAGCAGCTTGCCAAGGCAATCCTCCCCGAGCTCGATGGCGCCGGCGTCGTCTCAACCCACGACAGCAGCACCAACGGGCTGATCAACTACTTCAAGTCGCACCGCAAATAAACAGGCGCCTCGCGCGCGTCTCACCCGGCTGCAGCGCCCCCGCCCGCCTCGCGACCGACGGTCGCCCCGGGCGAGGGCGGTTCTGTCGTGGCCGGCGAGAGGAACCCCAGGTGGTGTGCCGTGTGGATCAGGTGGATCCGCTCCCACTGCTCGCGGGTCAGCGGGCCCAGCAGCGGGCTGGCGGCCATCGGGCCGGCGTGACGCTCGAACGCCTCAATCTCCCGGCGGAGCCGTTCGATGCCCGCGTCGTCGCCGCCGATGACGCCCGGCTCGAGAATCGGCAGTGTCGGCATCCCGCGGGGCATCCACGCGTTGCCCAGCATCAGCCACCGCACCAGCGGGCGGCTCAGCCGGATTGCCAGCGGCACCTTCATCTCCGGAAAGCCCCGGCGGGACATCTCGATGAGTCCCGCGCAGTGATGACAGACCTGCCCGAGCGTCCAGTTGCCGTGCCGCGTGTAGCCGCCCTGCCTGAGCCGATCCACCTCGTCCAACACCTCGCCGGGCGACGCAAACCGGATTCGACGATAATCACCTGCCATGGCGGGGATCATACACCCTGCGGTTGCGCAGGCTCACGCCCACCGCTACGCGA
>CAZBOE010000004.1:51303-54140 GCA_964493365.1 uncultured Tepidisphaeraceae bacterium
GTCGGCAACGCCCTGCAGCATGGCCGGCGTACGGCGCAGCGCCGCTTGATGCGCCGTAGCAGATCGATGGCGCAGCGCCGGTGGCTGTATGCGTCTGGGAACCTCGGGCTTATGCCACGGGCGAATACGCCCGCAGCTTACGGTAGATCGTGGCCGTGCTGATGCCCAACCGCTCGGCGGCGCGGGCGGCGTTGTCTTCGCAAAGCTGCATCGCCCGTTCGATCGCCCGCCTCTCGATCTCTTCCAGGGGCACGATCGCATCGCCTCGACCCAGCAGGTCCTGCTCGCCGCACGCGGCGATCATCGCCTCCAGCCGCCGGTCGCTCAGCTCCGCGGGCAGCATGCTCGTCGTCACCGCTTCGCCGTCGTTGAGCACCACGACCCGCTCCATCACATGGCGCAGCTCGCGGATGTTGCCCGGCCAGTCATTGGCGGTCAGCCGGTCGAGCGCCTCGGCGTCGATCGACGTAAACCGCTTGCAGTGACGCCGCGCATACTGGCGGACCGCGTGCAGCGCGATCAGCGCGATATCGCCCCGGCGGTCGCGCAGGGGCGGCAGCTCGATCGGGACAACATTCAGACGGTAATACAGGTCAGCGCGGAGGCGTCCTGCCTTGACCTCGGCCGCCGGATCGCGGTTGGTCGCCGCGACGATGCGCACGTCGGACGTCGAATCGACCGATCCGCCGACCCGGCGCAGCGTGTGATCCTGCAGAAAGCGCAGCAGCTTGGGCTGCAACTCGATCGGCATTTCCGCGATCTCGTCGAGAAACAGCGTGCCGCCCGAGGCTTCCTCGCAGGCGCCGATCCGTGTCCGGTCGGCGCCGGTGAATGCCCCGCGCTCGTGCCCGAACAGCGTTGACTCGACCAGCTCCTTGGGCACAGCCGCCATGTTCAGCGAGACGAGCGGACCCGCCTTGCGCGGGCTGCGACGATGGATCGCCCGGGCGACCATGTCTTTGCCCGTGCCCGACTCGCCCGTGATCATCACGCTCGCATCGGTGCGGGCCACCGCTTCGATCAGCCCGAAGACCCGCCGCATCGCGGGCGACGAACCGATGAGCCCTTCGAATGCTTCATCGCCATCGCCGGATTCGAGTTCGAGGACACGCCGGAGCAGCTTGACATGATCGACGGCGCGCGAGAGCGTCGCCACAAGGCGTGCCTCGTCCAGCGGCTTGGGCAGGAAATCGAAGGCCCCCCGCTGAACCGCCTTCACGGTCAACTCGATCGAGGGCGACGCCGTCACCAGGACGATCGGCACTTAGCCGAGCCGGGCCCGGATTTCGGGCAGGAGTTCGACACCGTCGGCGTCGCCGATCTGCCAGTCGAGCAGCGCGGCGACGTAGTCGCCTTGCGGGTCGTTCGCCGCGAGTCCCGCGGCGGCCTCAAGTCGATCCGCCCTGACCGCTTCAAAGCCGTGACGCTCGAGGACGGCCTGGGTGGCCGTCTGGAAGACCACGTCGTCGTCGATCACCAATACGCGCATGGCACCCATCCAGCTTTAGCTGACTGCCCACCCATACCAGACACGTGTCTGGCACGCCGGGCTCCCATCGTATCGGCTAAAGAGAATGCATGGTTTTGCAGTGCTGTGGATTATGGGCTGAAAACCCGGAAAGCTGCTGCAATATTGACCGTGGCCTTGCGTGCGGGGGCCGATGCCCGGAAGAGTTTTCCCGGCCGGTCGAGGGCGGCGGCCAGCTCGTCTTCGGTGGTAACCACTGTCACGAGCCGCAGGGCCGGCAGAACGGTGACCGCCCAGCCCTGAGCCGGGCCCGGGTCGACCCGCCCGCGCGAACGCCGGGGCATGACGATCAGCGGCTTGCCCGCCGACATCACGCGAAGGACGGTGGGAATCGACGCATCCGACACCACCAGCGACGCGTCGGCGATGACTTTTTCGAGGTCCGCCGGCTCCAGCGCCCGGGTGGTGGTGATGTGCCGGGCCTTGACGCGGCTCTGGCCGACCACGGCGATGACGTCGGGCTGATCGGCGTCCGCCGCCCAGCGATCGATGACGCGGACGAGACGGTCAAACGGCATGCCGTCGATGCCAGCCAGAACCAGGATCATGTGCCCTCCAGAAGCAACATCCCACACACGGTTGATCAGTGTAATCAACCGGCGTGCCCGCACGCGGGCGGCAGCCCCACCGGGGCTGCATGCGGCCGTATAAGCGTTTGCCGTAAATCGCCTTATGTCAAATCGGATCGCGCCATTTATGCCCGCCGGCCCGGGCGATGACCTTGGCGTCGGGGCGTTTTTTTTCTCAAATCGAGAGTCGCCGGGCCTTTGGCGCACCAATCCGGACGGAGCCCCACCGGCCGCCTTCTGCGCGGCGTGCCGCCTTGAGGCACTGTCGCGCGCGCCATACACTCCGGTTCTGCGTCGATCACCTGAAACAACTTCGGATCAACCATGTCGATGACCAGTAACGCGTTCGGTTCGCAAGCCAAGCTCAAGACCTCCGGCGGTGAGGTCGGTTATTCACGCCTTTCCAAGCTCGCCGAGGCGGGCGTTGCACGAGACCTGGGCAAACTCCCCTACAGCATCAAGGTCATGCTCGAGAGTTTGCTGCGCAACGTCGACAACTTCATGGTCAGCGAAGACGACGTGAGCCGGCTGGCCAACTATGACGCGGCATCGCCCTACCCGGGCGAGGTGCCCTTCAAGGTCGCGCGGGTGATCCTGCAGGACTTCACCGGCGTGCCCTGCGTGGTCGACCTGGCCACCATGCGGGCGGCCATGAAGCGGGCCGGCGGCGACCCCCAGAAGATCAACCCGCTGGTGCCGGTCGACCTGGTGATCGACCACTCCGTGCAGGTCGACGAATA
>CAZBOE010000005.1:0-31943 GCA_964493365.1 uncultured Tepidisphaeraceae bacterium
CGATGGACGAACTGCACGCGCTGCCCGGCGTCGGACGCAAGACCGCCAATGTCGTCCTCGGCAACGCCTTCGGCATTGACGAAGGGGTGACCGTTGACACCCATGTCACGCGGCTGAGCAACCGGCTCGGCCTCACCGGGCACGCCATCGACGCCGTGAAAATCGAGCGCGATCTGATGGAGGTCGTCCCGCAGGATCACTGGACGCTCTGGTCTCACCTGCTGATCCACCACGGTCGGGCCATCTGCAAGGCGCAGAAGCCGCAGTGTCCGCAGTGCCCCCTGCTTTCGCACTGCCCGGCGGGCGAGAAGTTCATTCGTGCCCAGGACAAGGCGTCATCGCCAGCCCGCGGCAAGAGGGCCAGGAGCGCCGGCAAGCCCGCTTAGACAGGCCTCATCGATTGCGACTCCGTCGCCGCGCGAACCGCCGGCCACCGCGCCGGACTCTCGCAGCCGCGGTGCGGGCGATGCACTCCAGACTCATCGCGAATCTGCAGACGCCCGAGCCCCGCGGTCGCGTTCACTGCGGCAGGCTGTTGAGGTGGTCGATCAGCATCCGGAGCCGGCCATGGTCGCGCCGGTTAAACTCGAAGACCAGCCGCGGGAGGTCTGCAACCAGCGGCTCGTCTGCCTCGAGCGGCAGGGCCCGGCTCGTGCGGTAGGTGCCGCGGATAAGAATGTCGCTGAACTTCTCGCGGATCGTCTCGAGCTGGGCCTCGTCGGGGGCCCGCTGGAGTCGCATGACGATGTCGTCGCGCGTGTAACGCACCGAGTGGAAGTTTCGATAGAAGCGGGTCACTTCTTCGACAGCGGTATCGACGCTGTCGGTGATCTTGTAGAGCGCCAGGTCTTCATCGCTGATGAGCCGCCGACCCAGCAACTGCTTGAGCACATACTCCTGCCACTCCTGCCAGTAGTCGCCGCCGGGCTCATCGACCATCACGATCGGCATCGGCACCGACTTGCCCGTCTGCACGAGCGTGAGCACTTCGAAGCCCTCGTCCATCGTCCCGAATCCGCCCGGGAACAAGGCGATCGCGTGGCTCGACCGCACGAACATCAGCTTGCGCGTGAAGAAGTACTTGAAGTTGATGAGCTTGGGGTCGCCCTCGATGAAGGGGTTGGTCTTCTGCTCAAACGGCAGGCGAATCGCCAGCCCGAACGACGGCGCCGCGCCCGCCCCGCCATGGCCGGCCGCCATGATGCCGCCGCCCGCGCCGGTGATGACCATCCAGCCCAGCGCCGCCATCCGCTTGCCGAACTCGGCGGCGGCCAGATAGTCCGGAGCGGTCTCGAGCGTTCGGGCCGATCCGAAGATCGAGACCTTGCGCGTGTCGCGATAGGGCGTGAAGACCTTGAGCGCGTAGCGGATTTCCTTCAGCGACTTGCTGACCAGTTTAAGGTCGCCGCGATTGGTGCCGTCGCGCAGCAGCTTGACCGCCACGCCGATCACTTCCGACAGAACGTCGCCATCGGGCACCTGCTCAAGCTGCTGGATCAGTGCGTTGGCCGCCTTGTGTACGCCCTCGATCTGCTCCCGCGAAACTCGCGTGGAGGGGCTGGCGGTCTCGGTAAACTGCTCTGTGTTGTCGTCGGGTTGATCGGTCTGTTTCATCCGCCTGCGTGTCCTGTGCGGTGGTTGCGCTAAATCCTCTGAGCCACGCGGTCACGTCCGGCGCGGCGGATCGGCGATTGTAGGGCAAGCCGGTGTGTCGGCAATGAACGCTCCCCTGCGGAATTGCTTTTGCAGGCTCGGCGGGTGTGTGGTCGGCCCGGATGCCGATGCCCCACCAGTTCGTCGCCCGAAGGAGATTTCATGTCCGTCAAGCTCAAGCCGATCGACCAGCAGACCATCGTCATCACCGGCGCCTCCAGCGGGATCGGCCTGTGTACCGCCCGGATGGCCGCGAAAAAGGGTGCCGCGGTCGTGCTGGCGTCGCGCAACCAGACCGCCTTGCGCGAACTTGAGAGCGAACTCCGCCGCGACGGCGGCCGGGCGGTCTTCGTCGAGGCCGACGTGGGCGTCGAGCAGGATCACCAGCGCATCGCCGATGCGGCAATCCAGCATTTCGGCGGCTTCGACACCTGGGTCAACAACGCCGGCGTGTCGATCTACGGCACCATCGAACAGGTCAGCATCGACGACATGCGCCGCGTGTTCGACACCAACTTCTGGGGTGTGGTCTATGGCAGCCGACTGGCCGCTCAGCACCTGCGCGCCCGGGCCGGCGCCGAATATGGCGGCGCCATCATCAACATCGGCTCGACCTTGTCCGACCGCGCGGTCCCCCTTCAGGGCATTTATTGTGCAACCAAGCACGCGGTCAAAGCCTTCGACGACGCCCTGCGGATGGAACTCGAACACGACAGCGCCAACGTCAGCGTCACAACCATCAAGCCCGCGGCCATCGACACGATGTATGTCGAACACGCAAAGAATTACCTCCCCGAGCCCCCCAGCAACCCGCCGCCGGTCTACGCGCCCGAAACAGTGGCCAGGGCCATTCTCCATGCCGCGGTCAAGCCCCAGCGAGACATCTATGTCGGGGCGGCCGCGAAGATGTTCTCGCTGATGGAAAAGTATGCCCCGCGCACGACCGACCGCATCATGGAAAAGGCCATGTGGAAGGCCCAGCAGAGCGGGGGCCCGCAGATGGAAGGCATCGACGACGGGCTCTACTCGCCCGGCGAAGGTCTTCGCGAGCGCGGCCGATACAAGGGCCATGTCGCACAGACCAGCCTCTACACCCAGGCCTCGCTCCATCCGGTGGCCACGACCGCGCTGGTGGCGGCGGGGCTCGCGGTCGCGGGCTGGTTCGCCGCCGGGTCGTCGTCGGGTTCTTCAGGGTGCCGTCGCGACAGGCGGTGAGCCGCCCGTTCAGCCCACGGCCGTGCAGTCATGCCCCTGCCCGTCCCCCCGGCCGCATGGGCAAGCAGTCGCGTCGGCGTGCATGGATTGCGCGGCAGACCCGCCCGTCCGATGCACCTTGGTTCGCGGCAAATCCCATTCGATCCGCCCCGTCTGGTCCACCCGAGTCGATACACCCGATTCGACACGTCCGGGGCATACGCCTATTTTTGCCGCGATGACCCAGCGGCTCTGCATCATTGACCTGCCCGGATTGTCTTCCGCCCTGCTGCCCCATGTGCCCAAGTCGACGGCGCTGGGCCGCTGGCTGGGCGGGCAGCGGATCGCCCGGCTCACGCCGACATGGCCGGCCGTGACCTGCAGTGTCCAGGCGAGCCTCACAACCGGCGCGACACCGGATCATCACGGGATCGTCGCCAACGGCATGGCGACTTACCGCCACGGCCCCGATGCCGATCTGACCGATCCGGCCAACCATGTCGCGCAGCGCCGCGCGGTCAGTTTCTGGGAACAGTCAAACAAGCTGCTCGAAGCGCCGCGGTTCTGGACCGGCCGCGGGATCAAGACCGCCCTGCTGTTCTTCCAGAACAGCATGCCGGGCTTCGATGCCTCGCCCTCACCGGCCGCCGACATCGTCATCACGCCCAAACCCGAGCACGGCCCCGACGGAAAGATCACCAGCCTGCTGTGGACGAGCCCGCCCGGCCTTCAGCGCGAGTTTTTTGCCCAGCTCGGTCCCTTCCCACTGATGAACTACTGGGGACCGATGGCGGGCATCGCCTCGAGCCGCTGGATCGCCGCCGCCGCGGCGCGGGTCTGGGTCGATCATTCTCCCACGCTGCAACTGACCTATGTGCCGCACCTCGACTACGACCTTCAGCGCCACGGCCCCGACTCGCCCCAGGCCGCGGCGGCGGTGGCGGATGTTTCAGACGCGCTCGATCCGCTGATCAATGCCGTCCTCTCGTCGGGCGCGAGCCTGCTCGTGCTCAGCGAATATGCCATCGAGGCCGTCGATCGCGCCATCGCGCCCAACGTGCTGCTGGATCGCGCCGGGCTGCTGGCGACGCAGGATTCCCCCGACGGACGCATCGTCGACTACGCCGCCACGCCCGCCTTCGCCCTGTGCGACCACCAGATCGCTCACGTGTTCATCAAGCCGGGGGTCGCGGCCGACCGTGTCAGGCAGGCGCTCGACGTCGACGGCATCGACATCCGCGCCCGCGCGCCCGAATCGAGCGGCGGGCTTTCTCCGGTCCGCTCGCCCGCCCTGGCCCATCGACGCGCCGGAGACCTGCAACTCACCGCCCCGCCCGGCGCGTGGTTCGACTACCGGTGGTGGACCAGCCCCCATTCCGCCCCGACATTTGCCACCACCGTGGATATCCACAAGAAACCCGGCTACGACCCGCTCGAGCTGTTCCTCGATCCCCCGGCCCGGCGGATCACGCAGGACGCATCACGCGTGAAAGGCTCGCACGGGAGAGTGCCCGACCAATCCAGCCCACCGCACAGCGGCGTCGCATTCCCCCTGCTCATCGGCGACCCCGCCGCCGTGCCTGAGGCCGCCGCCGCGACCGATCTGCCGGGCATCGCCTTGCGCATTGTCGGGTCGATTCCGCGGGCATAGTGCATGGGCGTGGTGCTATACTGTGGACCGTCCGCCGGGTGTTCCCGACGGGCCCATCAGACCTGCATCATCACCCAAAACGGAACATCACCACCGCGTGAACATCAGCATCACCCTCGAACAACCCGATAAGAAACTCGCCCTTTTCGGCTCGGCCGATCGCTACCTGCGGATGATCCGCGATGCGTTCTCGGTCCAGATTGTCAGCCGCAATGATGAGCTGCGCATCAGCGGCGACAGTGAGCAGGTCGCCCGCGCCGCCGCCGTGCTTGAGGCGATGCAGAAAAAGCTCCGCCGCGCCGACTGGCTCACCACCGAAGACGTCGGCAGCGCCATCAGCCATGCCGCCCACTCCGAGCGCGAGCGCACCGACGGCGAGATCGACGTCTATTCCCGCGGCATGGCGATCCGCCCCAAGACCGAGGGCCAGAAAAAATACCTCGATGCCATCCTCCACAACGACCTGATCTTCTGCACCGGCCCGGCCGGCTCGGGAAAGACATACCTCGCCGTCGCCGCTGCGGCCTCGATGCTCAAGCACGGGCAGGTCAAGCGGATCGTCCTGGCGCGTCCCGCCGTCGAGGCCGGCGAGCGGCTTGGCTTCCTCCCCGGCGATCTGGCGGCCAAGGTCAACCCCTATCTGCGCCCGCTGTTCGACGCGCTCCACGACATGATGGATTTCGAGCAGGTCAAGCGGTTTATGGCCAACGACATCATCGAGGTCATCCCGCTCGCCTTCATGCGCGGCCGAACACTCAACGAGTCGGTGATCATTCTCGACGAGGCCCAGAACACGACCGTCAGCCAGATGCTCATGTTTCTGACCCGCCTCGGCCACGACAGCAAGATGATCGTCACAGGCGACCCCTCCCAGGTCGACCTGCCCGAAGACACCGCCAGCGGCCTCGTCGATGCCATGGACCGCCTCCGCGGCATCAAGGGCATCGGCATGGTCCCGCTCCAGCGGGCCGACATCGTGCGACACCGGCTTGTGCAGAACATTGTCAATGCATACGGCCATGTCGATCAGTGACCTTTCCACCGGCCCGCGCATCGACCCGCCGACCGTGCTTCCCGGCGCGGTGGTCGGCTGCCCCACCCATAAACCCCCGCCGGCCCCGACTTTCGGCACCCTTTGCGGGCACTCCGCGTCGAGCGCCTCCATTCGGGTGCCCCGCTTTGGGCACGCTGCTTTGGGCAAGGCACTCTGGGCGAGCCCGTCCGATCCGTTGTCGTGCGCCCTCCGTCCGACATTTGCCTCGGCCGGGCGATGTTTGGCGGGTTGCCCGTCCGGGGCGATCTCGGGCATGATGTTGGGCAAGCATGATGTCATCTGCCGCACCTGAACGCCGACGGGACAGCAGCCGGGCGAGGCCGGACGCCGCCCTGGCGCGGCTGCGCGGGGGCATGTCGCAGGAGGTCCTCACCTCGCTGTTGATCGTGCTCGCCTTCTGGCTGATCGCAACCGCCATCGTCGTCAGGCGCGAGGCGGCTGTGCCCTATCGCCCGGGCCAGTTCGTCGGCCACGACATCGTCAGCCGAGTCGATTTCACCTACGCCGACCCGCAGAAGCTTGAAGCCGCCAAGCGCGAAGCCCGGTCGACACAGCCCAACATCTACACCCCCGGGCCCGACATCTGGACGCCCCTGCAGACGCAGTTGCTCAACCTGCCCGGCCGGGTCGAACACCTCACCGTCGATCAGCTTCCCGCCCCGCTGGCCGACCTGCTCGATTCCGCGACCCTCGCCCGCCTGCAGCAATATGGCCGCGACGAACTGGTCGACACGTGGGAGCAGAACGTCAGCGCCTACATCCGGGCCCTGCGCGACTATCGCTGGGTCATCCTTTCCAGCCCCGACCTGGCCGCCGAGGAGGGCGACCTCATCGAACTTCAGTCTTCTGACGGCATGACACCCCGGCGGGTGCTGGTGGGCCAGGTGGTGACCCTGCCGCTGGAAAACCAGCGGCGCAAGATGCTCCACGACGCCGCGGTCGCCAACTTCGTCATCGAGCTGCAGCCCAAGATTGTCGAGCTCACCCTTCGCGCCCTCAGCCCCACCCACACGTTTTCCGCCAGCGCCACCGCCGACGCCCGCAACCGCGCCGAAGACGCGGTGCCCGCCCGCGCGGGCGAGGCCGATTACCGCGCCAACATGAAGCTGGTCTCCCGGTCTGACCGCACGATCAAGCCCGAGCACTGGCCGCTCCTCCAGGCCGAGCACCGCGCCTACCTTGCCGAAACCGCTTCGGGCGTATGGCTGAGCCGGCTCGGATCGGCCACCATCACCCTCCTGCTGACCGCGGCCCTCGCCGGTTATGTCGCTCGCTATCAGCCCCGGCTGATCGAGAATCACGCCCGCGCCATCGGATTGGCCGGGCTGGTGCTCGGCACGCTCGCCGTCAGTCACGCGGCGAGTCTCATGGGCAACCCGCTGTTCTTCCTGGGCACCGCGCCCACCCTGCTCGCGGCATTCGTATTGACCATCGCCTACGACCAGCGATTCGCCATCGGCGTCTGCACCATCCTCTCGGTGATGGTCACCGTCGCACTCGGCCAGGATGTGGCCTTTTTCATCATCATGTGGTCGGGCTTGCTCGTCGCGGCTTTCTCGCTCAGCCAGATCCGAAACCGATCGCGCCTCATCACGGTCGGAGGCTACGCCGGATGCGCCATGGGGCTGGCGGCGGCCGGCTCGGGCCTGCTCGCACAAAACCCGCTCGACCTGATCCTCAGCGACTCGATGTATTCCGCCATGGCCGGCGTCGCGGTCGGGTTTGTGACGCTGGGGCTGCTGCCGATTCTCGAGCGGCTGTTCAAGATCACCACGGGCATGACGCTGCTCGAACTGGCCGATGCGTCGCAGCCGCTGCTCCGCCGCCTGGCGCTCGAGGCACCGGGCACCTACAACCACTCGCTCCAGGTGGCGACCCTCTCCGAAGCCGCGGCCGACGCCGTCGGCGCCGACAGCCTGCTCTGCCGCGTCGCCAGCTACTACCACGACATCGGCAAGATCAACAAGCCCGACTACTTCGTCGAAAACGCGCAAGGCGCGAACCGCCATCTCAACCTCTCGCCGTCGGTGTCGCTGCTGATCATCATCGGACACGTGAAAGACGGCATCGAACTGGCCCGGGCCTACGGCCTGCCCCGGGCGCTGCACTCGTTCATCCAGCAGCACCACGGCACGACACTGGTCGAATACTTCTACCACCAGGCCGCCCGGCGCAACGCCGCCGCCGGCAACACGCGCCCTCCGGATCAGGCGCAATACCGTTACCCCGGGCCCAAGCCCAAGTCGCGTGAGTCGGCCATCCTCATGCTTGCCGACGCGTCGGAGAGCGCCAGCCGCGCCATGGCCGATCATTCGCCCCAGAAACTCGAGACGCTGGTCCACGACCTGGCGATGAAGCGGCTGCTCGACGGACAGTTCGACGAGTGCGGCCTCACCATGGCGGAAATGCGCACGATCGAGCGGGCGCTGGTCAAGGGGCTGATCGGCATCTATCACGGTCGAATCGCCTACCCCGACGGGCTCAGCAGCGATGCAGCCGCCAGCGCCGGGGCCGGTCCGACAAGCCCGACCGCGGCCACCGCATCGGGCGGCCCCAGCGGACCCGGCCAGACCGGAATCGGCTCGGCCGGATCCGGCATGGTCGGCCCATCCGGCCCGTCTGGCGTTGTGCCTGGCTCGCCCGGCGCGGTCATCTCGCCAGCCAACACCGCAACGACCGCCGCCTCCGGCGCCACCTCGGCCGCCGGTTGATTGACACGCTCCATCACCATGGCGCCGATCACCCGCCGCGCGACGCCGACGGCAACGGCGTGGCAGCTTTTTGACAACCCTCGACACACCATTCAAACCCCGCCCAACCAGCCCCATCCGCGGCCGACCAACCCGATCGGCCAGCCCCTCACCCCGTCGGCATGACCTCTTCCAGACCCAAGTCCACTTTCGAGCTCTCGCTGGCGGCGCCGCGCACCGGCCGGGCCTTTCTTGCGATTCTCAAGCGCAACGTGCCCAAAGCGCACGCGGCCGTCGGACGGCGCAGCGCCGCGCTGACCGAGATGTCGATCGCCCTGGTCGGCGACGCCACCATGGCTCAACTGCACCAGCGCCACATGAACATCCCCGGGACCACCGACGTCCTGACGTTCCCCATCGATCACGACCATCTGGGGCGGGTGGTGGCGGGCGAGGTGGTCATCTGCGTGCCCGAAGCCCGACGACAGGCTGCCGCAAACGCGGTCGATCCGGCACACGAAGTGCTCCTTTATGCCATCCACGGCATGTTGCACCTCTGCGGCTATGACGATACAACGCCAAAGGCTTATACCGAGATGCACGCGACAGAAGACCGTATTCTCATGCGCCTGGGGGTGGGCCGGGTCTTTTCCGCAACACCCGGGAAGGACGCGGCGACGTCCACCCGAAGGCGTGCCGGCTCACGCAGACTGTCTGGCAGGCGGGGGCGGGGATGACCCTCACCACCACGCTGATCATCGTTGTCATCCTGGCGACCCTCGCGGCCCTTCTCTTTGGCGCGCTGACCTATGCGCTGCGCGAATACTCCCGGTCACGCCTCGAGGCCGCCCTCGAGCGCCGGGGCCGCGGCAACCTTCTCGACCCGGTGATCGGTGTCGCGGGTGACCTGGCTTTCGTCACCGCGGTGGTCCGCCTGTTTGCCAACGCCCTCGTGCTGATCGGCATCCTCCGGCTGCTGCACGAAACTGACATGGGGCTGAGCGCGCAGTATGTCGTGGGCGTCGCGATCTATGGCGTCTGGGCGCTGTTGTTCTCCGTCGCCCTGCCCCACACGCTGGCCAAGTACGCCGGCGAAGCCCTGATCGCATGGAGCGCCCCGCTGATGCTGCTGGCGAGGCTGATGCTCTTCCCGGTCGTCAAGCTCATGCACGGGCTCGAGCGGCTCGTCGCCAGCGCGTCGGGCGCCGGCGACGCGACCGCGGCCGACAAGGCCCTGCGCATGGAGGAGGAGATCGAGAGCGAAATCCTGTCGGTCGTCGAAGAGGGTGAAAAGGAAGGCGCCATCGACCAGCGCGAGCGGCAGATGATCGAATCCGTCATTGGCTTCGGCGACACCACCGCCGGCCAGATCATGACCGCGCGCACCGAGATCGTTGCGCTCCCCGAGACCGCTTCTCTCGGCGAGACGATCGACCTGATCGAACGGTCCGGCCACTCGCGGCTCCCGCTCTACAACCACGACCTCGACCACATCATCGGCATCCTCTACGCCCGCGACCTGCTCATGCCCCTGGGCAAGGGGCAGATCGACCCCGACAACTTCGATCTCAAGCAGGCGATGCGCCCGGCGCTGTATGTCCCCGAATCGAAGGTGCTCAGAGACCTGCTGCAGGATTTCAGGCTGCAGAAGGTGCACATCGCCATCGTGCTCGACGAATACGGCGGAACCGCCGGCCTGATCACCATCGAAGACGTGCTCGAAGAACTGGTCGGCGACATCTCCGACGAACACGAACCCAGCGAGCCGGCCATGATCCGGCAGATCGGCGAGCACACATGGGACGCCGACGCGCGAACCTATCTGGATGAGCTCAACCGGGTCATCGGCCTCTCTCTGCCGGAAGACGCGGGATATGACACGCTGGGCGGATTCATCTCGACCACGCTCGGGCAGATTCCCAAGCCGGGATCAATCTTCGAGCACTCGTCAGCACGGTTCACCATCGTCGACGCCGAACCACACAAGGTAAACCGCGTGCGGATCGAGCTGCTGCCCACGCATGCCGCGGCGACCGAGCCGTAGCCCCGCGCTCGCCGCACCATCGCACGGCGATCCGCACTCATGTCGGTCAGCCCGCGGGTCGGTCAGGCCATTTCAAATCCACAAAGTATCGGCCGGCAACAACGTCGATTGCAGCGGAATCGAGCCGCGCGAGCCGGCCCTTTCCGGCGCCGGTCTGCCCGTGAACGATAACCGTTTCCCGTCGCCGGCCGGGGCTTAAGGGAGCGGGACATCCTTAAACGCGAACGGCACTTCGATATCGCGGATCGCCAGCGGGACTTCCCACACGATCTTGAGCGGCAGCTTGAGCGCCACCCCGCGGTCGGCCTGAAATTGGACGCTGCCGGTCAGCTTGCTCTGCGATCCGCTGGACGAGCCGCCGTTCTGGCGCAGCTCGACGCCGGCCGCATCGACGAGCATCAGGGTCTGGGTGTAGGCGCCCCAGCGGTTGTCGTTTGTCTTGACCTCGACCTCATAGCTGACCGAATACCCATCACCCCGCTCGACCGGCGGGCGGACCGTCAGGCGAGCGTCGCCCAGTTGGCGCTGCCAGCCCTCGGGAGGCGGGGTCTGGGGAACCTCGATCTCCCAGCGTTCGGTGCTATCGACCACCATCGCATCGACCACGCCTTCGAAAGAGGTGATCCGCCGACCGATGCCGGTCTGGGCCACCAGTTGCGGGCTGATCTGCCACATCCACGCCCGGCCGCCGAAGCGCTGCTGCATCATCTGCCGGCGGCGGATCGGCTCCATATCGGGGTTCTCGTTGCTCCGCGGCGGCAGAAGCGACATGCCGTTTTCATCGATAGCTGTCGTGATCCGCGGCTGGGTGGTCATGCCCACGAGGCGAATCTTGGGATCGACGAAAATGTGCATCTGCATCGACATCGCCACCGACCGCTCCTGGTTGGTGGAGCCGAAATCGATCGAGTGGTTGCGGTTGATCTGCTGGATCAGGAACAGGAAGCACCCATGCTGTGCCTGGGGCATCGCGGTCCAGTTGCGCTCGCCGCCGTAGTGCAGGGCGAGTGCCTCGTCGTTGCCGAACTGGGGCTGGAGGTTGCCTTGTGAGCAGATGGCCAGCAGGGCTTTCCAGAAGGGCTCGCGGTCGAACTCGACGGTGACGGATTTGCCGGTCTGACGCCATGTCCAGTCGGCCCAGCCGCGGATCTCGACGCCGCTCTTTCGCGATAGCTCGGCGACCACCTGTTGGGGCGGCGCATTGGTCGCCCGGAGGGACACCAGCGTCGGCCGACTCGTGTCGAGGCGCTCGAGCTTCTCGGCGATCGCCAGCAGTCGAGCGCTGACTTCGGGGTCGCTTGCCGACGCCTGCGCCGCGCGGACCGCCGGCAACGCGGCCAGCCCAAGATCGATGATCTTCTGTTCCGCCGCGATGCGCTGCGCCCACTCGTCGTCGGCAAGCAAACGGATCAGTTCCTCGGGCACGGCGACGGGCGCTGTGGCTGCGCCGACGGCTTCAACGGTTGATCCGCCAGCAGGTCTCGTGGTCGGCCGGGTTGTCTGTGCGGTTGCCGCTGCCGGAGCAATCGCCAGCAGCAGCGCCGCGACAACCCCCGCTGACGCCGTCGACAGCGCAAGACGCCTCAGCCGCGCAGCGCATCCGAAGAACAAGCCGCCCTGGCGTAAGATGCCCCGACTCGACATCCCCGGGCGAGAAACGCCGTGAGTCGACCTGTCCCGGCTTGAGATGCGATGTCTCATGCCAACAGTCTATTGCGCCCGGCCACCGATGGCACGCCGCCGCCGGGCACACGGCGAATCATGGCGCTTTGGGCGGATTGCGGGTCATGCCGGCCGGGCGTCGCAGCCCGGCATTGGCCATCGTCGAAGACGGCACGACAGGCTTTGAAGACGGCACGATAGACGTCGAAGACGACACTACGGGCGTCGAGGGCGGCGCTCACAGGTGTCGCGGCGCAGCATCAGCGAGTCGTCGCGGCAGTGCGCTGGCCGGGCCCGCTTCGGCAAGGCGTTCGCCCGGCCCGGCTCGACAGCGGCGGCCTATTCGAGCGGCGACGGAATGGGCGTCTCCATCGGCCGACGCCACAGCAGGTGAATCCGCCAGTGGCTGTCGTCTCGGTCGGGGTAATCGAGGCGGAAATGGGCGCCGCGTGATTCCGTGCGCGTGTAGGCCGCGGTCGTGACCAGGAAACAGGCGGTGAGCATGTTCTGAAGCTCCCACCCGGCGGTCGCCTGTTCTTCGGGCAGCCCGCTCCGCGGGTCGAAGGTCTTGTCCATCACATATCGAGACCAGAAAGCGATGATCTCCCTCGTCTCGGCCAGCCGCTCGCCGTCGCGCTCGATGCCGACGTTGCGCCACATCACGCTCCGCAGCGAATTGCGCACGTCGACCAGGTCGAGTTCGGTCTTGCTGCTGGGCGGGATCCGGTGCTCAAGGTTCTGCGGGAACTCGAGCTTGTCGGCCTTGGCGGCCCGCGCCGCGTCTTCGCCGGCCCGCGCGCCAAAAGCGAGCCCTTCGAGCAGCGAGTTCGATGCCAGCCGGTTCGCGCCGTGCAGCCCCGTGCAGGACGCTTCGCCGATGGCATACAGCCCCGGCAGGCTCGACCGACCGGTGTCGTCGGCGTCGACGCCCCCGATGATGTAGTGCATCGCCGGATGCACCGGGATCAGGTCTTTCCCGGGGTCGATGTCAAACTGATCGCACAGCGTCGAGAGCTGCGGAAACCGCTCGCGAAACTCCCTGGTCGGCAGGTGCCGCACGTCGAGAAACACGTGGGTGTAATGCGTCTTGCGCACCTGCTCGACGATCGCCCGCGAAACGACATCGCGCGGCGCCAGCTCGCCGGCTTCGTGGTAGTCGGTCATGAACCGATGCCCGTTGCGGTCGATCAGCCGCCCGCCCTCCCCGCGCACCGCCTCGGTGATCAGCGCCCGCGAGGCACCGGCCACATAAAGCGTCGTGGGGTGAAACTGCACCATCTCCATGTCCTGCAGCGTCGCGCCGGCGCGATAGGCCATCGCGTGTCCGTCGGCGGTCGCGATCTTCGGGTTGGTCGATTCACGGAAAAGCTGACCCGCCCCGCCGCTGGCGAGAATCGTCTGGCGCGCCCAGATCACCTGGATCTGTCCGTCGATCAGGGCCAACGCCCCGATGCACCGCCCGGTCGACATCCCGTTGCCGCCGCCGTTGCCGTCGGTCAGCAGGTCGATCACGAACGAGTTCTCGATCACCCGGACCGACTCGCGGGCCTTGGTCGTGTTGATCAGCGTCGTCGCCAGTTCCCGGCCGGTGGCGTCGCCGTAGGCGTGGAGGATGCGGGCGAAGCTGTGACCGCCTTCGAGTCCGAAGGCCAGGTCGTAGGCGTTGCCGGTCTGCTTGTCGAAGTGGGCGCCCCACTGCAACAACTCGAGCACGCGCTTGGGCCCTTCATAGACCGCCACCTTCACCGCGCTGTCGTCGCACAGCCCGGCGCCGCAGATCTTGGTGTCTTCGGCATGCGACTCGAACGTGTCCATCGGCTGCAGCACCGCCGCGATGCCCCCTTGGGCATACCACGTGTTGCTCCGGTCGACGCTCTCCTTGGTGAGCACGAGCACTTCACACCCCACGTCGGCCGCCGCGATCGCGGCCCGCAGCCCCGCAACGCCGCCCCCGATCACGAGCACATCCGTCACCTGCTGCGGCAGCCGGGCGACCTTGAACGGGATGAGATAGCGGCGCTGAGTGATCGGCTGAAACATGGGCGGAAGATCGTAGTGCACAGCCCGATGCAGGGGAATATCACCGATCCCGAAAACCGTGACACCGAATTTGCGCGTCAACCGGTACTTTGAGGGGATGACGAACTGGTGAAGTGACGAATTGATGGGATGACGGATTGAACTTGGCCGTCTCGCCCGGCCCCCCTCGGTCGGCCGCCTGCTCGCACCCCAGCATCACCCCGCCCAACGCAACGCACCACATTCCACGCATCAATGCGTCACTCATCAATGCGTCACTCATCAATGCGTCACTCATCAATGTGTCAGGAATCAATGCGTCACGCATCAATGCGTCACGCACCACCCACCGTTCAGCGTGAACCGGGCGTCGGCGTGGCCGAGAGGCTCAGGGCTTTCCGCACTTCCGCCATGAGCTGATCAACCTTAAACGGCTTGAAGAGCACCGCGGTCAGCCCTTCCTGGCTGGCGCGGACGATCGAGTGATTGGGGTCGTAGCCGAAGCCGGTCATCAGGATCACCGGCATCACGGTGTCGCGCTTGCGCGCCGCCGCGAAGACGTCGTACCCCGTCTTGTCGGGCATCTTGATGTCCGAGAGCACGAGGTCGTAGGTGTTGCCTTCGAGCAGCCGGATCGCGTCGCCTCCGCTCGAGGCGACGGTGACCTTCACATGATGCTTGCGGAGGATGTCGCTGATCGTCGCGCGGATGTTCGGCTCGTCGTCGGCCACCAGCACGCTCGCGCCCTCGAGCAGCGGGTCGCTGGTTTCGCGCACGTCGGCCGCACCGAGGATCGTGTTGGGCCCGGCCGCGCACTGCCGCAGCGCACGCTGGATCATGTTGCAGTTGTCTAGAATCGCCCGCAGGCGGTTGCGGAGGTCGTCGTTGCCGATGTAGTCGTCGATCAGCGAGTTGGCGTCGCTGTTGATGTCATTGAGCGGCCCGGCGATCTCGCACATCACATCGTCGGCCACCTTGCGGCTCGTGCTCACGCGCTCGACCACCATCAGGTCGAGCATGTGCAGCGCGATCGCGACATACCGCCCGAAGATCTCGGCGAACTGCCGGTCGTCTTCGTTAAACGCCGCGGGCATGCGGCTCTCGATGTTGAATACGCCGATCACCTTGTCATGAAGGCTCAGCGGCACCGTCAGCGAGCTCTTGGCCCGGTCGAGCCCAAAGACATACCGCGGATCGCGCTCGACGTCGGGGCAGATATAGCTCCGGCCGGTCGCGGCGACGTAGCCGCTGATCCCGTTGGCGTCGCTGCTGGCAAACAGGTCAACCGCCAGCGCCTCAGGGGGCAGGCCGCAGCTCATCACCACTCCGAGCTTGTTGTTCTTGCGACCCAGCAGGCGGATCGCGAAGTGGTCGAAGTGCATCAGGTCGCGCGTGAACGACACGATCTTGTCTTCCAGCAGCTTGAGCCGCTGGCCGACGTGGAGCTTGGTCATCGCGTCGGCTTCGAGCCGCACGAGCTCGCGCCCCGCCTTGTCGATCGCGTCGATCTTCTGCTGGAGCCGGCGGGTGCCGGTGGCGTCCCAGATCACCGCCACCACCTGCACGACATCGCCGTTGGGCGAGATCACCGGCGACGCGATCATCTCCAGGAACTGCGTGTCTTCGACGTTGAGGCTGTAGCGCTTCGAGCGCGAAAAAAACGCCGGAGGCTCCGAAGCCTGCGGCGACACCTGCCTTGAGAACAACTCATACGCCTCGCGGCACGTCCGGCCGATTTTATCGTGCACCCGCGCCGGCCAGACGCTCATCTTCTTGTTCATCCAGTTGACGCGGCCTTCGCCGTCAACGATGCAGACGCCTTCGCCGATCGTGTTGAGGATAAGGTTTGCCTGCTGGCTGACCAGCGCCCGCTCCAGCGGCAGGAAATCGCCCGTGTCGCTGAAGATCGCGTCGAAGCGTTCTGTGCGGAGCAGCGCCACCGCCCGGTCGATCGTCTCCACCTGCACGACGTCGGTCGTACTTCGGAGGCAGTCGAGCAGTTGGCCGTTCATGCCGGTCTGCCCGCAGAGAAACAGGACTTTGTTTCGCTCGCCCGTCAAAGGAATCCTTTGCAGGTGCGGAAAGCGGCCGCCTCTTGAGCACGGGCCACGCATGCCGCATCGGCGTAGAAAGTCGAACCACATCCAGCCAGCCACCGAGGCGACTCGCCTCGAAGACCGACCGATACGCCGGCTTCGTCACCCAATCCTAAAGCCGCTCGAGTCTGCCGGTCAACAGCGGGTTTAAACACGCGCTTGCGCCGGCAGGGCCGATCCAGTTCTATACGCCCGCGCCGTCAACCGCGTTCACCACCGATCAATAGTATGCACCCAACACATGGATTTTCCGACATGTTACTGCACTTCCAACCACTTAACCCATCGGCGGGTCGGGGAGCAGGCTTAACGATTCTGCCGGTTATAAGGGCGCTTTTGCGGTCAACCCGCCCTGGGTTGACCGGGCACGAGTCAGGCCTCAGAACGCCATTGCGATCGCCGACCGCGCTGCAAGCCCTGTCGCACTACGCGCCGGTCTGCCGTGCCCCGTGGAGCATCTGCATGGCCCCGCCAGCCCGCAGCGATTCGATGACCTCGCCCGCCCCGCCGCCGGCGCGGATGATCGGCCCATTGCCTCCCGCCACGCCGACCATGGCCGACACATGCACCGCCCCGTCGCGCCAGGTCGCGTGAGCGCCGATGGGCGAATGACAATCACCTTCGAGCGCCGCCACGACCGATCGCTCGGCCGCGACACACACCGCCGTCGCTTCATCGTCGATGCGGCGCAGCATGTCGATGACACGCTGGTCTTCGGCGCGGCATTGCAGCGCCAGCGCGCCCTGTCCCGGCGCGGGCGTCATCAGTTCGACGTTGATCGGGTGCATGATCGTGTCGTCCCAGAGCCCGGCACGGCGGAGTCCCGCGGCCGCGAGCACCACCCCGTCAAACTCGCCGGCGCGCCACTTGCCAAGTCGGGTGTCGATGTTGCCCCGTATCGCCACCACCGCCACGTCCGGCCGCACCGCCTTGATCTGACACAACCGCCTCAGGCTGCCGGTCGCGATGCGGCTCCCCGGCGGCATCTCGCCCAGCGGAAACCGGGCGATCAGCACATCGCGCGGGTCCTCTCGCTGCGGCACCGACGCGATCACCAGCCGGCTCTGGTCAACCAGCGGCATGGTCGTCGGCACGTCTTTGTAGCTGTGCACGGCAAAGTCGATTCGGTCATCCAGCAGCGCCTGCTCCAGTTCCTTGGTGAAAACGCCCTTGCCGCCCACTTCGGCCAGCGGTCTGTCGGTGACGCGGTCGCCGGTGGTCTTGATCGTAATCAGCTCAACCGTCAGGCCCGGGCAAGCCGCTTCGAGGTGACGCGCCACGATCGAGGATTGGGTGACCGCCAGCATCGATCCGCGCGTGCCCAAGCGCAGCCTGGGTGGTTGGTGACCGGTGGTGTGTGCGGGGGCAGGGGCGGTGCGGGGCGCCGAATCCACCGCGGCGAGGCTAGAGGGTGTCGGGCACTTTTGCCCGCCCGCAGCACGCCTCGGGCGTCGCGCCGGCGGCATCCGGGTCCGCGGACGGGCCTGCCGATGGGCCGGCCAACGGGCGCCTTGCGAATCACGCCGCGCATTATGCCGCGCCGCGCATACACTTGCGTGCATGCTGTCGATCCGACTCGCCCTGGCCAATCTGCGTTCTCGATTGACCCGCACCATTCTGACCGTCACCGCCGTCGCGCTGGCGGTGAGCCTGGTGGTGGCGGTGACCAGCGGCTACACCTCGATCTCCGAGGCCGCCCAGAAGTTCCTGGGAATGTTCATGGGTTCGATCGACGCGCAGGTCAGCCGGGCGGGCGGCGGCGTGACGATGGATGTGCTCTCGCTCATCGAGGCCGATCCACGCGTGAGGCGGGCCGACCCCCGGCTCGAGGTCAACTCGACCCTCCTCGACCGGCAAGGCAACACCATCACCGGCCAAAGCATCACCGGGGGCCTTCGCGCCGAGCTCGTGGGCATCCGCCGGCCGCAGGATACGCGTGTCGATCAGTTGATGCTCACCGCCGGTTCGTGGTTCGACACGGCCGACGCCAACGTCGCGGTGATCGACCAGGCGGCGGCCGAGCTGCTCGACGTCACCGTCGGCGACACCTTCTCGCTCCCCGGTTTCGACGGGCCGCTGACCGTGCGCGTGGTCGGCCAGATCCACAAGCCGACCGTGCTGGCGCACCAGCAGCCCACCATCTATCTCCCGCTCACCACCATGCAGGCCCACCTGCAGGATGACACCACCCCGCGACGCATCACCCGCATCCTGGTCGACCTCAACACCGGCGTCGACACCGCCGACTGGGCCGCCGGCTGGGCCAGCCGCCTCGAAGTGGTCGACCCGCAGCTCCGCGTCCGCACCGCCCTCGAAAACCGCCAGAAGCTCGACGACAACATGCAGGGGCTCGAGGTCATGAGTTACCTCGGCGGCACCGTCTCGATGCTGGCCGCCACGTTCATCGTCTTCTCGACCCTGTCGATGGGTGTCGCCGAGCGCCAGCGCACGCTCGCCATGCTTCGCGCCGTCGGCGCCCTTCGCGGGCAGGTGGCGACGACCGTGCTGGTCGAAGGCGTCGCGATCGCGGCCATCGGGGTCGCCATCGGCATCCCGCTGGGGCTGGCGTGGGTCGCCCTGCTGGCGTGGCGCTACAGCGACTTTCTCACATCCGGCGTCATCCCCAGCTATGGCGGCATCGCCATGGGCGGCATCGGCTCGATCGCAGCCGCCCTGCTCGCGAGCCTCCTGCCCGCGTGGAGCGCCATGCGTGTCTCACCGCTCGAGGCCATGACGCCCCTCGCCAGGCCCGGCCGCTCGTCGCTCTCGCCCGCGACCATCGTCGCCGGCCTGCTCCTGCTGACCATCGACCCGATCGTGCTGCTTGTTCCCACGGCCCCCGCCTTTGCCGCGCTGGGCGTCAGTGATCCGGGCCTTTACGACCGCTCGTTTCGGTTCTTTGCCCACTTTCTGCTGGGCATCCCCGCCCTGTTCCTGGGGTTTTTCCTGCTCTCTCCCGCGTTCGTGTGGATCGTCGAGCGAGCCGCCGGGCCTTTGACCGCACGGCTCTGCGGGCTTCAACCGGCCCTGCTCAGGCAGCAGCTTTCCGGCGGCGGACTCTGGCGCGCCGCCGGTACGGCCTCGGCGCTGATGGTCGGCCTGGCGATCCTCGTGGTCATGCAGGTCCAGGGCACCAGCGCCCTGTCGAGCTGGCAACTGCCCACCCGTTTCCCCGACATCTTCATCATCTCCCCGCTGGGCGAGGTCGGTGAGCGTGACATCCAGCGGATCGCGGCCCTGCCCGAGCTCCGCCGCGACGAGTCGGGCGAAGCCGAGCTGCTCCCGGTGGCGGTGGCAACGCCACAATTCGGATCGGGGATGTTCGCGCTCATCGGGGCCGCGGTGGTTCCCGATGCGACGATGTTTTTCGGCATGCCCATCGACCGCATGTTCGACATGATCGAGCTCAATTACACCGACGGCTCGCCCGAGCAGGCGCGGGAGCTGCTCAAGAAGGGGCGGCACATCCTCGTGACCGAGGAGTTCCGCCAGCTCAAGGGGCTGGGCGTGGGCGACACGATGCCGCTGCGCACGCGACGCGGCATGGTTGATTACACCATCGCGGGCGTGGTCTGGTCGCCGGGGATGGATGTGCTCAACTCGCGCTTCGACATGGGTCAGCAGTTCGAGCAGCGGACGGCATACAGCGTCTTCGGGCGCTACCAGGACGCGGTCGACGATTTCGGCGCCACCGGCGCCCGGCTGTTCGCCGCCAACCTCTCGACCGCGATCCAGCGCGACGAGATGCTCGAACGCGTGAAGCAGGAAGTCGGCAAGTTCGGGCTCAAGGCCGGCGACGTCCGCGAGATCAAGTCGCAGATCACCAGCGGGTTCTACCGGCTGCTGGCGCTGATGAGCAGTGTCGCCGTGGCGGCGATGGCCGTATCGAGCCTGGGGGTTGCCAACACGATCATGGCCGCCATTCGGACGCGGCGCTGGCAGCTTGGCATTCTCCGCAGCATCGGCACGACCCGCGGCCAGTTGCTGCGGCTTGTGCTGGCCGAGTCCGTCCTGCTGGGCACGGTCGGCGCGATGCTGGGCCTCTCGGCCGGCGCGATCATGACCGCCAATGCGCGGCTCTTTTCGCTCAAGATGATCGGGTTTCTGCCGCCGCTGACCGTTCCATGGGTCGTGCTGCTGGTGGCCGCGGGAGCGGTCGTGCTGATCTCGCTGGCCGCGAGCATCTGGCCGGCGGTATCGACCGCACGCACCCAGCCCCTGACGCTTCTCCAGGCCGGCCGAAGCGCCGCCTAATCCGGTCGATGCCTGAGCCCGGCCGGCTGGTCTACATCTCGACGCCAACGATGCGCGCCTCGAAGGCGAGCTGGCCATTGACCAGGCCCTGCACATCCGATGCGACCCGCCCGTGCCGGTAATAGAGCTGCTTCGAAAGCACGATCAGCCTCACCCCCGGGAGAACCTGCATACGGAACTTCACCGACTCGCACGCGCCAAAGCCGAAGAAGCCTTTGATCCCCAGGTGCTTCTTGACGTGGAAGCTGGCGAGTTGCGCCGCCAGTTCGATCTGCATGACGCCGGGGTAGAGGGGCCTGCCGGGGATGTGGCCCGGCACCCAGAACTCGTCGGGCTTCACGTCCTTGAAGCCCACGATGCATCCGGTGGCCGGGTCGGCCCAGATCACGCCGTTGAGCTGCTCCATGTCCCCGCGCTGCGGGTTGATCTCCCGCACGGCTTCCTGGTCATACAGCACGTGGTTGAGGTCAATGCCGGAGATGTCAAAAATCAGTGATGGCGGCATGGAGGTGGGCTTGCCCGGCGCGGGCGGCGGGGTCGACTGTTCTTGAAAAGAGGTGACCAGCAGCAGCCGGTCACCTCCGCTTGTCGTGCCCGGGTGGATCGACGCACCGGTTGACCGCGTGGCGCGTCCGATCGCCGGGCCTGCCGGAATGGCTACCGGCCGGCATTACTGCTGGGTCGGGGCAGGGGCAGACTCACCCTCGCGGCCTTCAAGCACCTTCTTGCGAACCTCCTGGGCCGCAGCCTTGATGTCCTGCATCTTCTTGCGAACCCGCGTGCCTGCTGCCTTGTTGCCGCCGGCGGCCTTGTGAACGTCTTCCTCGACCTCGGCCACCAGACGCTTGAGGGTATCATACTCTTGCATAAAGCGAACCTCCGTTAACCTTGCGAAAAGATGGGCGGGAACGATATCGACCCCGGTTAACCGTGTCAATTTAAGCCCCGGGGCGGGATTTCAAACCAGAGCCCGGTTGGTGGCAGCCTCGGACGCCGCCCTTGCCCGGGCGCGCTCAGCCCTCGCGGACGTGGCGGGCGAAGGCCTCCATCAGCCTGCGCGTCACCGGACCGACCTTGCCGTCGGCGACAGTTCGGCCGTCGATTTTGGTCGCCGCGATCACCTCAGCCCCGGTGCCGGTGAGGAACAGCTCGTCGGCAACGTATAAGTCGTGACGCTGCAGCGACTTTTCGACACATGGGATGTCGTGCTTACGGCACAGATCCAGCACCACCCGACGGGTGATGCCGTCGAGAATGCCGTCGGTGGTGGTCGGGGTGTAGACCACGCTGTCTTTGACCACGAAAATGTTGTCGGCGGTGCACTCGGCCACGTTGCCGTCGTGGTTGAGCATGATGGCCTCGAGCACGCCCGCGTCGATGGCTTCGATCTTGCCCAGAATATTGTTGAGATAATTCAGACTTTTGACCCGCGGGGGGCAGGCGTTGGGGTGGTTTCGGATCACCGAGCAGGTGATGACCGCCATGCCGTTCTCGTACATGCTGCGGGAATACATCTCCAGCACGTCGGTGATGATGAAGACACAAGGCTTCTCGCAGCGGAACGGGTTAAGCCCCAGCGGACCCGATCCGCGGGTCACCACCAGGCGGATGTAGCAATCGGTGAAACCATTAGCCTTGATCGTCTGCTCGACCGCCGCCTTGAGCTGGGCGGGCTCATAGGGAATGGTCAGCCGGATCGCCCGGGCCGACTCATACAGCCTGCGGATGTGTGCGTCGTGCTCGAAGACGCGGCCGCTGTAGGCACGGATCCCCTCGAATACGCCGTCGCCGTAGAGCAGCCCGTGGTCGTAAACGCTGACGCGGGCGTGTTCTTTCTCGACAAGCTGGCCATCAACCCACACTTTGAGCGGCTTCTGCACGGACATCGTGCCCTCCGGGCGTGTAGACGAAACAATCGAGCTGCGAAATGACATCGGCTCAAGGGGGGAGCCCCTCGATCGAGGGGCGTCCGACAGGGATGATCCCGACGTGACGGGCGCTCCCGGAAAGGGCCGACGGTCATCTCGCCACTCGATTGGTCTGGGTGGCAATCCTGTTTACTGGGCCGGGTGTAGCCGACCGTCGCGTAAGACTAACACACGATCGGCACGGCGTGCCAGTGTGCGATCGTGGGTGACCATCACCACGGTCTGCCCCGACGCGTGGAGGCCCTCGATGACCGCCATGATCTGTCGCCCGGTTTCGGCGTCGAGGTTGCCGGTGGGCTCGTCGGCCAGCAGGAGCATGGGCTGGTTCATCAGGGCGCGGGCGATGGCGACGCGCTGGCGCTCTCCGCCGGAGAGCTGGTTGGGGCGGTGGCGCAGGCGGTGGCCCAGCCCGAACTGGGTGAGCAGCCCAACCGCCCTGTCGCGCAACTCCCGCTTTGTGCGGAAGTAAGAAAAAATCGAGTGCTTCACCAGCCCCGGCAGCATGACGTTCTGCACGACCGACAACTCGGGCAGCAGGTGATAAAACTGGAAGACAAAGCCGATGGTCTGGTTGCGCAACTTGCTCCGCATGTCGGACGACAAGTCGGATACGGGGATGCCGTTGTGGTAGATCGAGCCGACGTCGGGGGTGTCCAGAACGCCCAGCAGGTGGAGCATCGTGCTCTTGCCCGATCCGGAGCGGCCCTCAATGGCGACAAACTCGCCAGCCCGGACTGCGAGGTTGGCGTTGGACAGGACGGTCACAGGGGCGTCGCCCATGCGGAAGGTCTTGCTCACGCCGCGGGCTTCGACCAGGGTCGTGCCCGCGGGGGCGGTGGTGGGCGTCGGGGTTGGCATGGACACGGGTTGGGTCATGTCGGGGGTAAAGGGGGTCGGGCGCGCTGGTCAGCGCGTCACGGCGGTTATTCATAACGCAGGGTTTCGACCGGGTGGAGCCGCGCGGCACGGTAGGCGGGCACCGCGGCACCCAGGATCGAGCAGACGATCGCGGCCGACACGATGCTGGTCGCGGTCTGCGGGTTGATGTCGCTGGGGATGGTGTCGAAGGCGTAGACCTCGGGGCTCCAGATCTGGATGCCCAGGAGCTTACCCATTTGCTCGTGTAGGAAGTTGATGTTGTGCACCACGGTCCAGCCGAGCAGGAAACCGCCCAGCCCGCCGAAGGTGCCGATGGCGGCGCCATATCCGAGGAAGATGCTTGAGATCGCCCAACTGCTGGCGCCGACGCTCTTGATGATGCCGATGTCCTTAATTTTCTCGGCGACAATCATGTAGAAGATGCAGAATATGAGGAAGATCGCGACGACGCTGATCAGCGAAAAAAGCACGGTGATCAGCACGATTTCCTTTTCGATCGCGTTGATGAACAAGGCGCGGGCTTCGCGCCAGGTCTGGGTGAGGGGCGGATAGGGCATGACCCGGCCGTTGGCTTCGAGCGTCGACTGAACGATCCGGTCGACGTCGGCCTTGAGGGCCTGGAGGTCGACGCCCGGCCGGGCCTTGACGTGGATCTCGGACGTCCTGGCGGGCTCGCTGAACCGGGGGTTGGCGGGGTCGATGCGGGCGTCCATGCCCAGGTCTTTCTGGAGCAGGTCGAAGGGGACGTAGACGGCCGTCCCGTCATACATCCATGCGCCGGTGGAGGAGTCGTCGACGATCCAGTAGCGCCGCTCACCCTTGTTGGACATGTCGACCGACTGCCCGGCCTGGTCGATGCCCAGGACGGTGAGCTTGGCCCAGAGGTGATAGAGCCCGGGCCCCCGGCCGACGATTTCGCCCTGTGCGTTTTTGCGGATGTTGAGCACGCCGGCGCCGGCGATCATGCCGGGGAACTGTGCCGGGTCGTTGCGCGATCCGGGGAGCAGGTCGCGGTAGACGTCGTCGGGCAGGGGCAGGTCGAACGAGGGCGAACGGAACGCCCGGTCGGCCTGCTCGCGCAGCGCGGCGCGCTGGTCCGGGGTGAGGTCGTTCTTGGGGTCGGCGGCGATATCGCGGGGCTGGATGTACTGGCGGTAGAGCGACCCGCCGAACGGGGTGACCTTGGCCATCTCCTCCAGCCGCAGACCATAGACCTGCACGCCTTCGGACTTTTTGTTGTCGATGTTGATCAGCCCGAATGTGTTGATGACCGGCGTGGCGTGCTCGACGCCCGGCAGGGCGCGGATCTCGTCGAGCATTTGTTCGTAGTACGGGAAGCCGGACAGCGAGCTCTGGACGATCACGTCGCCCGAGAGGACGCGGACGGAATCCTGAAACATCTTGAGCCACCCGCTCATGACGCTGATGACCACCAGCACCATGGCGGTGCACAGCGCCACCGCGATCAGGGCCACCCAGGCGATCTTGCGCCTGCGGAGGTATTTGAGGATGAGGAGGGGGATGAACATTTGGGGGTAGTGAGGAGTGGGAAGTGGAGAGTGAAAATGCCGGGCGCTGTCCTACTCGTCGCCGCTTGAATGGGTCCGATGGAGATTGGTCAACATCGTCAGCAGCAGGCGGATGATACTCGATGCGACGGCCATTCGGTGTTCTGCGACTTCGACGCCCACGCAGTGGCGCGCCTTGTAGTACCAGCCGCGGCATTCCCGGGCAGAACCGAGGGCGTATTCGTAGAAGCGGGCACGGTCTTTCCTTGATGATCGCGCATAACCCTCGCCCACGCTGCTGTCGATGTTCCCGGCAGAACGGTAGAGCTGATCGGCAAGAGCGTACAGT
Organism: uncultured Tepidisphaeraceae bacterium; assembly: GCA_964493365.1. GTDB lineage: Bacteria > Planctomycetota > Phycisphaerae > Tepidisphaerales > Tepidisphaeraceae > CAZBOE01. The sequence continues at coordinate 24,982 of CAZBOE010000005.1, forward strand.
TTCGCCTCCCTTATCTTCGCCAGGTCATGCCAAGCCAGGTCGGACAGGAAAAGACCGAGGCGATAGGCCTCGAGTCCCCAGACGACGTCGTCGCGAATGACGGAAGGAACCTCAGCCTCCCACTGCTCGTAGGTCATCGCAAGCCCACCTTTTCACTCATCACTCATCACTCCGCACTGCTCATTCGTCACTCCTCCCCACTCGGCTTCATCAGCGGGAACAGGATTACATCGCGGATGGATTCGGCGCCGGTGAGCATCATGATCAGGCGGTCGATGCCCAGGCCAAGGCCGCCGGCGGGGGGCATGCCGTATTGGAGGGCGGTGAGGAAGTCGTCGTCGGTCTTTTGTTGCTCGTCCTTGTCGCCGACCTGGTGGGCGAAGTGGCGGGCCTGGACGTCGGGGTCGTTGAGCTCGGAGTAGCCGGGGGAGATTTCCTGGCCGTTGATGGCGAGCTCGTAGACGTCGGCGAAGGCCGGGTCGTCGCGGTTTTCGCGCGCCAGCGGGATGACCAGCGAGGGGACATGGGTGACAAAGGTCGGGTCGATGAGCGTGGGCTCGATGAGCTTTTCGTATATGGCCACAAGCTGTTCATAAGCCGACAATGCGCCTAGATGGCTCCACTGTTTCTTGGGCGTTCGCGGCCGGATATCCTTGCGGTCGAGCGATGGTGTCGGGGCAGGGAGAAGATCCTCGGGGTCATTTGTGTCCGCTCGCTCAAACATCTCGTGTAGCAGCGGAGCGGCTTCGGACAGTCTTCGACCATCGAACTTCCACTCGTAACCAATCGCCTTCGTTCGCTCGGCCACCAAGTCGACCATCCGCACACGGCGCCAGGGGCGCTGGAGGTTGATCACCCTGCCGCCAGGGTGACGGATGATCAGGCGCTCCGATTCCGGTTTGTCGGCGTTGATCACGTGGGCGGCGAGGTGGCAGATCAGGTCTTCGACGAGGTCGGCCATCGTTTCCCACGAGCCGTAGGCCTGGTAGGCCTCGAGCATGGTGAACTCGGGGTTGTGGCGCGGGCTGATGCCCTCGTTGCGGAAGTTGCGGTTGAGCTCGAAGACCTTGGAGAATCCTCCGACGAGCAGCCGCTTGAGGAACAGCTCGGGGGCGATGCGCATGAACAGCGGGATGTTGAGCGCGTTGTGGTGGGTGACGAACGGCCGCGCGTTGGCGCCGCCGTGCAGGATCTGCATCATCGGCGTCTCGACCTCGAGGAAGCCGCGGTCGCGCATGAACTGGCGAATTTCGTCCACGATGCGGATGCGAAGCTGCATCAGCCGCATGACCTCGGGGTTGGCCCACAGGTCGACATAGCGCTGGCGGTATCGGGCTTCGACGTCGGTGAGGCCCTTGAACTTTTCGGGCGGGGGCAGCAGCGCCTTGGACGACATCGTGAGCCGGGTGGCCCAGACGGTGACTTCGCCGGTCTTGGTGGCGCCCAGCGGACCGGTGGCGACGAGCTGGTCGCCCAGGTCGGTGAGGTTGCGGACCTCCCACGACAGGTCGTCCACGCGCCGGCGGTCGACGGCGATCTGCAGATCGCCCGAATCGTCGCGGAGGGTGATGAAGCTGAGCTTGCCCATGTCGCGCTTGAGCATGACCCGCCCGGCGATGGTGACGACGGGACCGCCGTCGGGGCCGTGGCCCTCGGGCGGGCTGCCGGGCTTGTACTGCGCCTTGGCGTCGGCCAGCCGCGTGAGATCGGCGACGGCCGATCCGTAGGGGTCGACGCCCAGGGCGCGGAGCTTCTCGCGCTTGTCGCGGCGTTCCTGTTCGTACTCGCTGACGGTGCGGCCGGGCTGACCGGGGTCGCCCGGAATGGGGTTGGTGGGTTGATCGGCCATGGGTATCGTTAAGCCGGATGAGCCTGGCGACCCGCCCGAAAGCGGCAACACAGGCGGTAAAAAGGGGCTATCGTTCTGGTTTGGCGGCTGTCGTCGCAGGGTGTGGCGTCGAGGCCGCCGCAAGCCGGGCGATGATAGTCTTGGGGCCGGCAAATAAAAGCCGGCCAATGAAAGCGTTGCGACGGCGTTAGATGACGGCCGGCATTCTCCCGGGCGAAAGAACGTGCACGCATCGAGGAAGCGGATGACAACCCATCGGGCAAAGCTTGTGTCGCATGTGGGGCGAACCTGGTCGGCCGGGGCGATGGCCACGGTCTTGGTGATGGCGCTGCTGGTGTCGGCGATGGCGACCGGTTGGATGGCGGGCCGGGCGGCGTGGGCGCAGACAACGCCGGGCGCGGCGTCACCGGGTGGCTCATCATCGGGTGGAACATCGCCGGGCGGCACATCACCAACTGGGTCATCGCCGCTTGGGGCCGGACACGGGCTTTGGGCATCGGGTCCGCAGGGGGTCGGCGAGGCCGCGGGCGGACGGGTGGTCGAGCCGCCGCTGACGGGCAAGCTGCGCGAGATCCGCAGCGATCATTACATCGTCCGCACTGACCTCGAGCCCGAGCTGGCGAAAGACATGGTCGAGCGGCTCGATCGGATGTTCGACGAATACTCGCGGCGGATGCAGGAGTTTCTGCCGGCCGAGCCGCTGCCGCCGTTTAAGGTGTATCTGTTCGAGAAGAAGATCGATTACATGAAGCTCACGGGCAACCGGGTGATCAACTCGGGCGGGGTCTTCATGGGCGGACCCAACATCCTGGCGTCTTATCTGGAAGACCAGGGTCGCGAGCAGATGGGCAAGACGATTCAGCACGAGGGGTTTCACCAGTTCGCGTATGTCACGGTGGGGAAGGTGATGCCCATCTGGCTCAACGAGGGCATGGCCGAGCTGTTCGGCGAGGGAATCTGGACGGGCGGTGGTTTCTGGGTGAACCAGGTGCCGCCGATCCGCCTGCGCGAGCTCAAGGCGGACATCGACCGGAAGAAGCTGCTGGAGTTTGAGAAGTTTTTTGCGATGAGCCACCAGGACTGGGTGGACACGCTGCGGCAAAATCCGGAGCAGTCGGGGACTTATTACAACCAGGCGTGGGCGGTGGTTTACTGGCTGGTGCACGGGGACAAGGGGCATCGTCAGAAACTGGTCAGCTACCTCAAGCTGCTCAACAGCGGCACGGCCCACGAGGCGGCATGGGCACAGGCGTTTGACCGCACGCCGGCGCAGCTTCAGGACGAGTGGGTGGCGTGGCTGAGGCGGTGGACGCCGACGCCCGAGGCGGTTGTGCTCGAGCGGCAGAAGGTGCTGGGCGATATGCTGATCGCGCTGGAGGCCCGCGGCATGCGCCCGCGCGACGCGACGCAGTTCCGGTCGATGGTGACCGAGAACCGGCTGCAACTGACATACGACCACGGCCGCTTCGGGTGGAAAACCGACGACGACCCGACGATCTACTTCCGCAAAATAGACGGCGAGCTTTACAAGCCGGCGGAAATGGCGCTGGTGCCGCGCGGCGACGACCCGCTGCCGGCGATCGTCACGAAGATCGGCCGGCGGACGACGCTGCTCACGCGGTTTTACGAACTCGACGGCCGGCTGCGAAGCGAGACGCGGATCGAAGTCAAAGGCGGGTAGACGAGCGGGCGCTGGCGCTGTTTCGCGGGCGTTGGCGCGGTTTGCGGGTGTTGGCGTGGTCTGGCGGGCGCCGTCGCGGGGGGAAGCGATCGACCGGGGGCCTCGACTCGTCGAGATATGGACTATACTGGCCGGCCCGGCCGGGTTGCCCGGGCGGGCGTTGACGGCTATCGCAGCAACGATTGATGGTTATCGAGGTTGCATCGATTATGGACTCGTACATTCAGAATCTTTACGCGCAGCGCATCGGCGGCTCGGGGTATGGCAAGGGGACGGAGATCTACAAGTTTGAGAAGATCAAGCGGGCCAAGCGGGCGGCGCTGGCGGCCAGCCCGGGCGTCGAGCTGATCGATATGGGCGTGGGCGAGCCCGACGAAATGGCGCCCAAGCCGTGCGTCGATGCGCTCGAGGCCGCGGCGCGCAAGCCGTCCAACCGCGGCTATGCCGACAACGGCGGCGACCTCTACCGCGCCGCGGCTGTCCGCTGGATGAACAACGTCTGCGGCGTCAGCGGGCTCGACCCACAGAAACACATCTGCCACTCGATCGGCTCGAAGGCGGCGCTGTCGATCCTGCCGGCGTGCTTCATCAATCCGGGCGACGTGGCGCTGATGACCACGCCGGGCTATCCGGTCTTTGGCACGCACGCGAAGTATTACGGCGGCGTTGTCCACAACCTGCCGCTGCTCGAATCGAGCGGCTTTCTGCCCGACCTCGAGAGCATCCCGGCCGAGGTGCTCAAGAAGGCCAAGACGCTGGTGCTCAATTACCCGAACAACCCGACAGGCGCTTCGGCAACGCCCGAGTTTTTCGCCAGAGCCGTGCAGTTCGCCCTGCGGAACAACCTGATCGTGATTCACGACTCGGCCTACGCGGCGCTGGTGTTTGAGGGCAGGCCGCTGTCGATCCTGAGCGTGCCGGGGGCGATGGAGTGCGCGGTCGAGCTGCACTCGATGTCCAAGGGCTTCAACATGACCGGCTGGCGTCTGGGCTTCGTGGCCGGGTGCGAAGCGGTGGTGAAAGCCTATGCCGACGTGAAGGACAACACCGACTCGGGGCAGTTCCTGGCGATCCAGGAAGCCTGCGCGACGGCGCTGGATCATCCGGAGCTGACGGCACAGATCGCCGGGAAGTACAGCCGGAGGATGGATCACCTGGTGGGCGTGCTCAACCGCCACGGGTTTTCGGCCCGAAAGCCCAAGGGGTCGTTCTTTCTTTATGTGCGGGCGCCCAAGGCCGCGGTCGGCAAAGACGGGAAGCGCGTGGTGTTCGAGAAGGCCGAGCATTTCAGCCAGTGGCTGATCACCGAGCAGCTCATCAGCACCGTGCCGTGGGATGACGCCGGGGCGTATGTGCGATTCAGCGTGACATTTGTGGCCAGGGATCAGGCCGATGAGTCCCGCGTGGTCGCGGAGATCGATCGCCGGCTGGGCCAGGTGCAGCTCGAGTTTTAGACCGCGAGGGCCCCGTTGCAGTTCGGGCTCGACGGCGGCGGAGGCCGCGCTTCGCACACCGATTGCTTGATGTCGGGATGATTGCGCCGGGCGATTCCGGTGGAGGATGATCGTGTTGACATGGTCGAAGCAGTGACGGCATACATCGCGCTGGGCTCGAATGTCGGCAGTCGGATGGGGTATCTGACGTCGGCGGTGGATCTGCTGTCTCGCACGCCGGGCGTTGTGATCAGCGACATGTCCAACGTGATCGAGACCGCCGCGGTGGGCGGGCCCGACGACTCGCCCGATTATCTCAACGCGGTGATCGCGGTCCGCACGACGCTTGGCGCGTCGGCCCTGCACGCCCGCATGGCGGAGATCGAGCGTAAGCTGGGCCGCCCCGCCCAGCGCGAGCGCGACCTGCCCCGGACGATCGACTTGGACCTGCTCCTCTACGGCGATAGCATCGTCGACGACGACGGGCTGACGATTCCGCACCCCCGGATGCACCAGCGGGAGTTTGTGCTTCGCCCGCTGGCCGAGATCGCGCCGGACGCCATGCACCCGACACTGGGCAAGTCGGTCGCGACGCTCCTGAGGGACATTGGCGCGAATGCGTGATGCGTGACGACCAGATGCGTGGCGATCTGATGCGGGATGGCGCGAGCCGGAGGCCTCGACTCGCCGGCTGGTGAAGCGGCCGGGCTGTGGTGTGGCCGCGTGCTAAGCAGTTGGATGAGTGCCTTCATGCCCAAGATCGCAATGCCCGTTGTCGTAGTGCCCCGTGTGGCCCTGCCTCGTGTCGCCGTGCCTTGCTTTTGACCCATGCTCATCTCACAGACGATTCGTGATGCCCGTGCCGACAGGGCGAAGTTTGGCAGACTCGCGCTGGTGCCGACGATGGGCGCCCTGCACGAAGGGCACCTGACGCTGATCAGAGAGGCTCGAAAATCGGCCGATCACGTGGCGGTCAGCATCTTCGTCAATCCGACGCAGTTCGGCCCGCGCGAGGATTTCAAGCGTTATCCGCGGCCGATCGAGGCCGACCTGGCGATGTGTGAGAAGGAAGGCGTGGCGATGGTGTTCAACCCGTCGCCCGCGGAGATGTATCCGCCCGGTTCGATGGCGATGGAGTTTGAGTATCCGCAGTTGACGACGCCGCTGGAGGGAAAGTTCCGCCCCGGGCATTTCAGCGGGGTGTGCCAGGTGGTGGCCAAGCTGTTTCACATTCTGTCTCCACAGGCCGCGGTGTTTGGCAGGAAGGATTTTCAGCAGTTGCGGGTGATCCAGGAGATGGTGAGCAACCTGAATTTTCCGCTGGAGGTCGTGCCGATCGAGACGGTGCGCGAGCCCGACGGGCTTGCCATGAGCAGCCGCAACCAATACCTCAGCCCGGCCGACCGGCCCCGGGCGCTGTCGCTGTATAGGGCGCTGTCGCATGCGTCAGAGGAAGTGAAATCGGGTGTGCGGTCGGCAGCCCGGCTGATCACACGGATGCAGCGGACGCTGCTCGATTCGCACCTGCTCGTGGATTATGTGGCGGTGGTCGATCCCGCGACGATGAAAGACGTGGAGACACTCAGCGGCCCGACCGTCCTGGCGCTGGCAGCCCGGGTGGGCACGACGCGGCTGATCGACAACATGTGGGTCGTGCCGAAGTAAGGCCCGGTCGGCGGCGCGAGTCGGGGCGACCTGACGTTGCCGGGCCCCCTACGATCAGGTTCTCGAAGCGCCCGGGGACCGGGCATGGAGCGACATGCTGCAGGAATTGTTTCGCATCCCGGGCACCTCGATTGCCGTCTACGGATACGGGCTGATGCTGGTGCTGGGCGTGCTGGGGGCGATGGAACTGGCCAAGTTTCTCGCACGCCGCAGCGGGCTCGACCCTGAGAAATTCGTCAACCTTGCGATCATCGCGCTGATCGCCGGCGTGGCCGGGGCGCGGCTCTCGCACATCGCCGAAAATCTCGGCGCCTACACCCGCGCCGATCGATCG
>CAZBOE010000005.1:31963-48100 GCA_964493365.1 uncultured Tepidisphaeraceae bacterium
CACCTCAGGCGGACTGACCTATTACGGCGGATTCATTTTCGCCGCTCTGGTCTGCACCGGTTACGTGCTGTGGCAGAAGATGCCGCTGCGCCGGGTGATGGATATCGTGGCGCCGTGCGTGCTGGTCGGGCTGGCCTTCGGACGGGTCGGCTGCCTGCTCAATGGCTGCTGCTGGGGCGCCACATGCGATGTGCCCGGCGTGTCGATCACCTTCCCCTATTACTCCAATCCCTATATCGATCAGCTCGAGAACGGGCGGATCGATCCGCCGCCGCAGTTGTATGTGCCCGACGCGGATGGCTCGATGCGGCTGCTGAGCGCCACGGAGATTCGCGAGAGCGGCGACACCACGCTCATTGCCCTCGCCTCGGCCAACCGGTCATTGCCGGTGATTCCGGCACAGATCCTCAGCGCGCTGACCGCCTTCCTGCTGGCCGGGACGCTGGTGGCGTTTTACACCGTGCCGCATGTGATGGGCCGGGGCTTTGCGCTGATGCTCATGCTCGAGGGCGCGTCGCGGTTTGTCCTGGAGATGCTGCGAATCGAGCCCGCCCGGCTCTGGGGGATGAGTTTCTCGATGCTCGTCGCGATGATGCTGGTGGGCATCGGCATGCTGCTCTGGGCCTTTTTCGGCTTGCTGGGCCCGGAGGCGGACCAGGATAAGCTGTACGCCACCCCCGCCGCCGGCGGAGCGAGCGCCTGAGCGGGCGGATACCTGAGCCGGCGGTTGGCCAAGCGACGGATGGCCGAGCGACGTGGCGCCTGAGCCGCAGGGGCGTCTGACCTGCAAGGTCGTTTCAACTGCAAGGGTGTCTGTACTGCAAGCGGGCGGAGCGGCCATATGGCCAAGTGGGCGGTTGTCCGAGCGGCGGTTGTCCGAGCGGGCGGTTGTCCGAGGTTGGGCGTCGCCATAGCCGACCTTTCACCGCGAGTCAGACCCACGCCGCACCAAACCAGCCGGACGACCGCCCCGCCGCGACAGGCCTTGTAGCGCCCGGCCCACATCGCGAACGGCCGCCTCTGCCAGAGAATCACCCGGCCAGCGGCCCCGCCCGGCCGCCCTTCAACTCGGCCCGCTGGCAACTTGATTGTCGGGCCGGGTGGGGCTACAACTACCCACCCTGACCTTCAGACGGGCCGTTAGCTCAGTTGGCTAGAGTACCAGCATGACACGCTGGGGGTCACAGGTTCGAGCCCTGTACGGCCCAATGCTGCGTTTGGCAGCTTCTTGCAGGCAGCGGAAACACGCTGCATATCGGGGGATTTCTCGTTTTTCACCGGGTCGGGCTGCGTCGCCTTGCGGGCCATTTCCGTCGCCTGCTGCGCCGGATTTTGCGCCGCTTTTTCAAACGTCTTTGCCGCCGTCTCCTTATCTGGTTCCGCCCCCCCTGCCGTTGCCCGGGCGAAATGCTCGTCGGTCACCTGCCGGTAAAAAGCGTCCGCAATTCGTTCGGTGTGCCCCAGCCAACTCGCGCAGACGTGGGAGGGGAACTGGTCAGCCAATTCGGTGGCCCGCGATGCACGCAGATTCTGCCACAGCTTTGGCCAAGGCTTTGCGCCTGCTTTCTCGATGTACCGCTGGAATTGCGTCCGCAGGTTTGCCGACGGTGAGCGATAGCGAGTGATGACGTAGGTCGTTCCTTCCGGCGCGTCGTCGAATACGGCATGGAACAGCGGGACCAGCTCGGGGAACATCGGCACCACCCGGACGCCGCCGTCGGCATGGTGCTCGGTCTTTGACGCACGGACGATAAACCGCCGGCCGGCGAAATCGACATCCTGCCAGGTGAGAGCAAGCGCCTCGGAAGGGATGCGCAGCCCGCCCCAGCGGGCCAGGGCAATCAGCAACTTCCACTGCGGATCGGGGGCCACATCCACCACGCGGGCTACGACCTCGGCGGGCACGAAACACCGTCTCGCAGGATCGCCGGCAACCTGGGCGGGGATGTGGGAAAAGGGACACGCCTCGACCAGTCGTGCGCGAATCGCCGCCTTGAAGAATACCTTCGCGTAGCGCAACCGCTTGTTGACGGTGGCCTTGGCCAGCCCGCTACGGATCATGTTGGCGCGGTAGGCGTCTGCGTCGGCCGCGGTCACCTGATCGACGCGTCGATCCTCACCCAGAAACCGGATCAGCCAAGTGCGGGCTTGCTTCATCAGTGCTACGGTCGAGGGCTTGAGGTCGGCACGGTTGCTGACGTAATCGTCGATGAACCCCGCCAGCCGGGGCGTGTTCTTGACTCTCCCTTCGATCAGCCCGGAGCGCGCGAGTCGATCATGCAGCGCGTCGCCGATCTCGCCGAGCCAAACCGCCGTCTCACGGGGTCTGGGCTGTCCATTGATGCGCGCAACCAGAAGCGCCTCGACGTGGCGGCCTACATCACTGGCGTCGCGCTTGCTTGCCTTGCCCAGCCGCACCGTCTTCCGGCTGCCGTCGGCGGCCACAAACTGGATCCGCTTCCTGCCGCCTGGGTCTTCGATCACACTCGCCATGGTTCACCGTTCCTTGGTCTTACCGCCCCGCCGCTTCGCGGGACGGAGGATAATCTCCATTCCAAGCGCACCGGCCAGCTTCTCCGCCGCCTCAATGCTCAGGCCGCGCTGGCCGCTCATCAACCGCGACAGAGCACTTTCGGCAACGCCCGTTTCCTGGGCTAGGCGGTAGCGTGTCTTGGCGCTGTCGCGGATCGCAGCCTTCAACTCGTCGAGCAGGTCACTCATGCACGGCACCCCTAAGGTACAGCTTGCCTGTTGGCAAGCATTAGCCGGCCGGGCTGACGGTTTTTGCCAGATCGTCCCGGGTGGAGCAGGGCGCACTTGTGGCTGCGTGACCGTGGTGTGCGTCACCATCAGCATATGGTTCCACCAATGCGTCTACGTCTACAGAATTGCCGCCTGCGCTACCGGCAGCGCCGGTTTTGTAGACCGTCACATCGTAGACACTGGCCAAGGCGAAGCGCCGGCTCTTCGGGGCACCCGGGCCGATTTGTGCGGGCGTTCGCCATGTACCGTCGCCGTTGTCGACCAGTCGCTGAAGGGCCGCATCGGCATCCTCCACCGTTTTGTACTGCCGGCTCGACTGCACCAGTTCGCGGCAGCTGACGCTTCCACCTCTTCGCCCGATCAGTTCCAACAGTCGCCGCCGATCACGGTCTTGGTCATCTTCGACCAAGGCGCCGTAGACGCGCCGAGCTTCGCCCTTGAACCACTCTGTTATCGCAATCGCTCGTTCGATTTGCGTCCGTCCGATGGCCACCACCGACCGATCCGCGGCGACTGCGTCCACGCAGGCTAGCAGTAGCGCCAGCCGGATGCAGATGCCCTTTAGTTTCGCGAAGTGCGAAGCCATGTCTTCGGCTTGAATTCCGGCCAATTCTCGCCCATGAGCGTCATGCCAGCCAACGTAGACGTGCTTGGCGTCTTCGTCCAAATGGACCATCCGCGGTCGTGTCTTGGCTTGGTCGTCCGGTTCGGGCGCTATTTGCATCATTGCCTGAAGTAAGTTCGCCCATTCGCTTGCAGTGGCATCGGAGAGCTCTTCGTCGGTCCACACCACCGGCCGCACCGGCGGCTGTACAAGTAGGAGCCGAGCCAGTAATCCCGATTCTCGCTCGGCCGCGCCGAACACCCGCCGCAGCGTGCCGGGCTGGATGCTCCCCAGCACGCTCACGGATGCTCGCTCCACGAAAATGCTTCCTGTCGCGGTCTTGCGGTCGATGACCACGGGGCTGGCATCGAAAAACGACAGCCATGCCGGCGCGTCCGAACCCTTTCCGCCGGCTGCATAGCGGTCGAATGCGCCGATCCATGCCGCCAGTTCATCTCGCACCAGAAGCAGCCCCAATGGGTTGTCCTGAAGCAGCACTCCCAACTTCTCACAGGTCACGTCCGAGACCAACAGCCGCTGTTCGACCGGCCGCTGAGCATCTGCCGGCGGATCGCTCTCGGCGTGCACCGGCTTCTGCGAACGCTTGCGACTATCCCGTTCGGCCTTAAGACGCTCCCGCTCAGCTTCATAGGCGGCCAGTTCATCGGCGTATTGCCGACGAGTTTGCCTGTAGTTGTCGACTAACGGACCCGTGGTCAATTTGAGTACCGGGCTCTTGATGGTGCCGGATGGGGCCACGATAGCCCCCCAGAGAATCGCCGGCTCAAGCCATCCGCGTTTCACTTGAGCGGCCACACGATTGCCCAAGGTTCCTGCTAAAGTTACGAGCGCCGCAAGCGCAGCGCACGCGGGATCGTTCCCCGTCGCCGCCGCAACCTCAGTAACAAACCGCCGGATCGGCGCGGACAGAGCATCAGTGGGGAAAGGCCCGGGCAACTCCGCTTTGGAAGCAGGCTGACAGGGAGCTTGCGGTTCGGCTTCAGCAATCAGGCGCATCAGCTTCGCCGTAATCGACCCTGGGTCTTCGCCACCGGCAACGATGTCGGCGATGTCGCCGCCCTCGGGTAGGTCGGGCCAGGCGTCGGTCAGATTCACGACTTTAACCTTGGCGGCCGGCGTCAGACTCGACAGGAGCCTCGCCACCGCATTGGCGTATTTCGCCCCGGCTTGGTCATGGTCTGGGAGAATGATCACGTCACGCCCGGCCAGCGGCGTCCAATCGGACTTACCCGGCGCACTCGACCCGCCGGCGGATGTGGTGGCCAGCAGCCCGAGGGCGGCCACGACCTCGGCACATTTCTCGCCTTCCACCACATAGACGGGCAGGTCTGGTTTGCGGACGAGATGGGGCAGGCGATAGAGGGGGCGGGGATCGGGCATCGCCGTGGGAGCCCAGCCGCCTGACGGATCAGGCTGGCGGCTCACCGGCCGCACGTCTTTACCGCCGTCCGTCCGATTCCACCGGACCACTGCGCCCACCGGCTCGTCGTCGGCGCTGTGATATGTCCAAATGGCAGTCCGAGGGCCACGGCTACGCTCGAGTGCGGCCACGGCCAATTCCATTGTGTCGAACGCCGGACCTGAGGTCTTGGCCGACGGCAGTTGTTTGGTTCGGCTGGGCCGGGCGGTGGTTTCCGGCATCAGGTCCGCCATGGTCAGCCCGATCGCCTTCACGATTTTCTCCTTGTCGCATCCGGCGTGGCAATACACCAGCGCCCGGCCACCATCGCCCGTGCCCACGCTCAAGCTGGGGTGCTTGTCGTCGTGGGCGCGGCAGCGGGCGGTCCAGCCCTCGCCACATGGCTTGGCATCGGGCAGTTTCGACAAAACCAGGTCAACGGGGTTCATTCGTCACCCCCGCGGTCGCTCTCGGCCGCAGCCTGAGTAGCCTGTTTGTTCAACCAGCGCCGCAAGGCTTCGACCGGATACAGGATCGTCTTGCCGCGCCGAATGTGCGGAACGTCGCCGGACTGGGTCCAAGACCACAGCGTCCGCGGACTCACGCCAATTGCTTCGGCCGCTTCACGCTGACGCAGGGCCAGACGGGGCGCGTCGGGTTTGGGGTGGAGGAGGTCGTTATTCATGGCCGGCCTCCTGGCTGCCGGTCTGCGCAGCTCGCTGGGCCAGCACCGCCACAACCATTTCCCGGTTAAAGCGATACCGCTTGCCGATCCTCAGATGGGGTATCCGGCCAGCATCAGCCTCGTTCTTGAGCCACGTTTCAGGCAGCCTCAAGGCTTCGGCCAGTGCCGGCAACGACAGCAGTTGAGTATTGAGATTATCCATGCCCCCAAGACTGCAAAGGAGCAACGGACACTAGCGGGGCCTTTGACGGGCTTTCGACGGGATTCCGGCGGACCTCTTCGCCTTGGAATTGGGAGCCTTTCCGGTGCCGGGCGGGGCAAGCGTGTACCTGCCGTCGCCAGTTTTACGGATCATCGTTGTGAAAGCAGGGTGATTGCGGAATGCCTTATCCATCCGGAAATTGTCTCGCTCAGCGTCGACGGCATTTCGGATCGTGTCTTGATGCAGCCCCAATCCGGTCTTTTCCCACTCAACCCAAAGCGCCTTCACCGCCGTTGCTTGCACTCCCAAAGCAAACGTGTACTCCGTGCCGAACCAGTTCACAAAGGTGAAGTCGGCGGAATGCTGCGCCTTCGGCGTATCCCGCGGGCCGTTCGGCACGTCCACATCAGGCGTCGATGCTAACTTTGCCAAGCCATTCCATGCAGCGCGAACTTGTTCCACCCACTGGCGACGCCTCGAATCGCATTCGCCAAAGATCTCGCCCGCCGCCCATCGCGATACAGACGTCATCTCGCCCGTTGCACTGATCCCCCAGGGCCCGAAGAGCTCGAACAACGGGTGTCGGCGGTCGGCATTCTCATCCCACAGCAGCACGGCCAAGATGCACACGGCTTTTGCCCTTGTGTCGTTGTGGGTTTCGCCGGACCGGCTCAGCATGTCGTCAACAGCGCTGCGAGCGCAGGCGGCCGCCGTCCAGCGCTCCCGCTTCGGCGGAGCCTTCATCTCCGACAGGATCGTCTGGTATTCGACCTGTCGTTCCGCCGGATCCTCGATGCTCTCGACCAATGCCGCAGCCGCTGCAGCGGTTGAGGCGACGTGCGTCCCGTGGTCGTTACAACGTTCCCAATCGGCCATCGCCGCCGCATGGAGGGCATCGGGCCCGTACTGTGTCTCCAGAAACACCCCGCCTTCGCGATAAAAGTCCGGTCTGGCGAGGATGTCGTCGCGGATGTCGGCGAGGAGTTGGGTGCCTTCCGGTGAGTATCCGACGGACATACTAGGTCCCCCACAAAAGCCTTAAGCCGGAGATCGAGGCTCAGGCACGACATACTCCTAGAGCTTCCGGTATCCCATTAAGGGCCGCCTTACTCGACCACGGCTTTGCAAAACGCGTCAGCCGGGTCGGCGTAGAACTCGATGCTGATTTTGGTTGCCATCTCGTCCGACAGGTTGAACAGCAATTTTCGGGCAGATATCGGCATGAGCAACGTGCTGGCACCCTTCTCCACGGCCACTTCGGCGACGGCTACTGGATTTGGGATCATCTCGACCGATCCGCCCAGGTTTAGGGCACCCACGACAATCAACCCGCCCTTAACGCTTCGCTCCAGCAGACAGCTGCAGAGTGCCAGCAGGACCGCCAATCCCAGCCCGCCGCCAGCCTTCTCGGCGTCGAGTGCACGCAACTGGACGGAGAACTCGTGGGACCGTGGATCGCGGTCGCCCACCAGTTCCTTCGAGCGGGTGTAGAGATTCTGTTCGCCAAAGCGCACGCACTCGCGGAACGCTGGCGGCACCGGCGCGTTGAGGATCTTGACCCCGCTACCAGGACCGACGGTAGCTTCAATGCGATAGAGGCCAGGCGAAGCATCTTGGCCACCGGGACTGATCGCCCACACCTGACCGGGAGGCAGCGGATCGCTTTCGATGCGGTCCTCGCTGTGAAGTTCCGGCGTCGAGACGAACTGCTCCACGCCGTCTACGCCCATGAAGTAGCTGAAACGGCTATTGCGGAATTCACTCTTGAGCACTCGCTTCTGCTGTTCCTTCACCCGCCGTCGGCATTCGAGGGCCAAGCGGACGAGTTTCTCCAGTTCCTCGTCCGGCACAGGCATTGAAGGATCGGGGAACAACAGTTTGACCAGACCGCTCACCGTGCGAGTCACGCCCTCGATGTCACGACCGCTGAGGGCACCGCCCCAGTTCACCCGCCCTTGCAGCACCGAAACCCGGCTGGACTCCCGTAGGCGAGTCCAACACTCGGACAGAAAATCGCTCACCAATCCAAAGTGTCCGGTTAGATGCTCGTGGGGATTGACCTTCGGAAAATCCCAGCCCGGAACATATGAATGCAGGCGGTCCATGAACGCAGTGTCGTAGCGCATCTCAGGCGGTAACGGGGCGAGCAGGTGACTGATTCGCTGCTGCTGTTCCACATCGACGTCAAGATTGCCCACCATGACGATGCTGCCTGACGCCCGGATGCTCTCCTTACCGCGGGAGAACTCGCCAGAGGCCATGTAGCCCTTCATGATGTTGACGCCATCCTTCTGGTCGAAGGAGATGCCCGCCACCTCGTCGAAGCACACCACGTCGTAGTGGCAGACAAGACCACGCTGACCGCTGGCGTTGTTGACGAACATCTTGGCGACGGTTGCCTTGCCGCCGGAAATCAGGTGCGAGTACGGGGAGATTTGCTGGAACAGATGGCTCTTGCCGGTGCCGCGCGGCCCAAGCTCGACCAAATTATAGTTGCGCTCCACAAAGGGAACCATGCGGAGCAGCGTTACGATCTTCGCCCGCTCCGAGAGCGCCGCCGGCTCCAGCCCGATGGACCGGATGAGGAAGTCACGCCATTCTTGCGTTGTGAACTGGCCACGGGCCCTCGCCATGACGCTTAGAGCGTCAGACTTGGATAGCTGGATCGCCCGCAAGCTGTCGATCGCGAACGGCCGGCCGTTCTTCTCTTGGGCGATGGCTGCATCGTAGGTGAGCGTCACCTCGGCATAGAAGCCATCGGTGAGCATCCGCTCGTGCTCGTGGACGAGTTTGTCGTCGATCCGCACGTCGTTGAGCTGGAGGCTGGGCAGTTCCGCCAAGAAGCAGTCGTTACGGGAGTCGAGCTTCGCCTTCACGATGTCTATGAGCTTCACCGAGCCCTTCTCGCGGGCGCGGGCCTTGAACAATTCCTCCTGGCCGGTCCGCACGGCCCGGTCGGTAAGTTGCCGCTCCACAACCTGCAAGCCCTCGGCGATCTCGGCTTCATTGACCGTTGCGCAATAGCGACCCAGCAGGAACTCAACCACATAGGTCGGTACCGGGTACTGCCGGCTGTAGCGACGCACCAAGTCCTTCCGTACCAGGTAGCCGTCGAAGGCGGACGCCGCGAGCCTGTCCAGGGAATCAAGGTCCATGTTCATTCCTCACCGCCAACGATCGTCGCCCGCTTGGCGACGACGTGGCCAGAAGCATCCAGCAGCACGACGCTGACGGTCGTGCCCTCGAGTGACTCATCCTCGACCAAGAGGCCAGCCTTGCCCTCGGCGTCCACCGCCTTGGGCGCCGCGATGCTCGACGCCGCGTCGCCAATCTTGGTCCGAAGGTCGACTGTAGCCACAACGCCGGCCGGCTCGACGGTCACGCGGCACCGCATGCCGAGCCACTGCACCCCCGCGATACTCCCTGTAAACTCAGGCGATGCAAATTCCGAACTGAAAACGAGGTCCGGAACGATGCACTCTTGCAGGCTCACGCCGCCGTGCGTGTACTCAAAGCGTCCGCCGCCGAGCACGGAGACGCCGGGGCCAAAGGCAAACACTTCTTCCGGGTTCCAGAACCAGTTGGCAGTCGGCACCGTCACATGCGAACTCGCCTTGATCGTGGCACATCGCGACCAACAGCTCTCGGCCAGATACTTGGGCAGCGGAGTGTTGGGCAGGCCGCCGGGCACCAGCAGCCAGCCATGATCGGTAACGACGCGGACCCGCTGCCAGCCAGACGCAAGCAGCGCCTCGATCCGGTCTACCAGCAAGTCAAGCTGTTCATCCACCCGGTTCGCCAGCTTCACCTGAAGTTTGTGACCCAAGCTGTCGAACTCACCATACTCGGTCCAGGCCCGCCCTGATTGTGGCAGACCGAGTTCCGTGGCCGCGAGGCACTGGTACCCCAGGGTGGTCATGAGCTTCCTGATGCGGTCGGTCGTGGCAGGTTGGCCGGTGTCGCTCACCTTCGGCGCGAAGCTATCCCCCAGGTCATGGCCAACAAGTTGGTCCGCCACTGGCGATACCGCCGGCTTGGCCGTACCCGTAACGGTCGGCAGCGCCGCCCAGCGTTGGCTCTGGCTAACGCGGAGCTTACGGTCCTGCGCCAGCCCGCTGAGACGTTGGCCCAGGTCGAACCGCAGACCATCGACAAACAGGATGCACGTGCCTGGTTCGGCCTCGACCGGGCCGTCGGCTCCGTTGCCTTTGGTCGGCAGCGGCGCGCTCGCCACAAGCTTCTGGAAATGCTCGGCCGCGTCCTGCACCCAGGGCAGATATAGCGTTCGGGCGGCAACCGACACCGCCTCGCAGTCCTCGGCACTCTTTACCTCCGCCAGCGCCCGGAGCACGGCGTCATCTGCGAGATACCCGCCCTGGACATACAGCTCCGCCATCGCCTTGGGCGAATCGCCGCCCAGGGCCGTCATGGTGCGCGTCGCCAGCGCCGCCAGGTGTAACAGGGCTCTGGCCAGCGGACTCTGGCCGAGCTTTGCCCACACCCAATGCCGGCGTTGGCCGTGCTCGACTTCGAGGTCGGCAACGGCCACGCGGGCCTCGGGGGCCGCCTTGTCGGCAAGTTGATACAGGGCCTTTCGCAGCGACAGCTCGGAGCTGTCGTTCACGTCGGGCCATGTCTCCTTGACCGGGAAGAGGCCCATCCCCGACGGCTTGGCCCGGCGCAGCAGGTCCGGCAAACCCGGGTAAAGGGCTGGCGCCTCCACGAACCGCTGCCACACCCCTAACCATTCCACCTCGCGCATTCCCAGACGCTCACCCGCGATCAACTCGCCATCCGATTCCGGGTCAAACTTGTACTCGGCTTTGCATCGCGAGCGGAACGCAGACCACTGGCCGGCATCCCATTTCTCGCGCACTCCCGTCGGGTCGCTCATCCATTGCAGCAGGTTCCTCGGTGTGTCCTCGATCATCAGCTTATCGAAGTCCTCGGCCTCCAGCCGCTTGCCCCGTAGACGGGAGAGCGGTGTCACCGCCAGTTGAGCCAGGGCGCCCAGCATGGCGCGGCGGGTCTGGCCATCCTTGGCAACGTCCAACTCCATCGCGGAGTCCTCGGACACGAGAAACGCCTCGACTGTCCAATCCTTCCCATTGCGCTGACACCACACGGTTCCGCGGTACTGCAACTCAACCAGCGGCAGCAGCGGCTCGGGGCAATCCTCGATGGCGCGCAGCATCTGCCGGCTGACGTTGGGCAGGTAGATCACCGGGACCGGCCGCTCCGGCAGCGGAATTTCCGGCAGGGCTCGCTCAATGACGCAACGCAACCAGATGGCCGGGCCTTTCCGTTGCTCCGCCTGGTACTCGCCCAGCACCAGCAACTGCGGCATGACCGCCTGAAGCTGTGGAATCAGCGTCAGCCACTGGCCGTCGGCGTCCGGCCAAACGATCACCGACGGCGCGACCTCGCCGGGGGCGTGACGGGAGGCCGCGGCGAGCGACGCCTGCACGGCCTCCAAGAGCGTCTGTACTGTTTTGGACTTGTCGGACATTAGTGGTCACCGTCCTTGAAGGTCACGCGCCCAAAGCTTCCGCGCCCTGGGCAAACTGGCCCAGGTACTTCCTGAAGTCGAACTTCGGGTCTTGGATCGCGGCGAGGAAGTTGGTGGTCCAGTCGCCGCACCGCTTCTGGAGCGGGTCGATCATGGCTTCCTGCGAGATATACAGAGTCGGCCGGCTGGCGAAGTCGGTCAACACGTTGAGGGCGGCGTAGCCGTTGGGGCCAAGCTCCTTGAAATACTTCTCGGTGAGGCGCTTGATCTTGTCGCGAAACTGGATGAGCCGCTCGGCCTTCTTCGCGTCGCGCAGGTCGGCCGGGTCGATTTCGACCTCCAGCGCCTTACACGCCAGGGCCAGCATGTGCTCGGGGGAGACGTAATACCGCTTGAGGTTGTGCATCTGCTCGATGAACCGCACCTCCAGACCCTTGAGCCTGCTCGCGTCCACCTGGAACTTCCCCTCCACGGCGATCTGCCCATGGGTGTGGTAGAAGCGGAAGACGATGTGCTCCCGCCCGAAGATCACGCCGTTGGTACAGATGGCGCGGCAGAAGCCCAGGTCGAAGCGCAGTGGCTTCGTCCGATTGTAGCTGTTAGTGACGCGGAGATACGGCCACCACTTGTCCCCGCTCCACGGCTCAAAGGCGTGATCCTTGTGGATAAAGTCGACATGGCAGAAAGACCGCGTAGCCGGCAGGATGATGTTGAACACCTCCATCCCGTCCGCGGTCGTTGTGCTAAACACCTGCCGAAAGCACTGCTCACCAAGGTTCAGCGCCTCCTGGTTCTTCACCAGCCGATAGCGCTCGGAGACCACGGCGAACGTATGGTTCTTGTCGACATCGACGATGGCCGCGAACCGCGGCACCTTGTGGTAGGTCGGCGGGGCCTCGTCCGCGCCGAAGAGAGTATTCCCCTGCTCTTGGAAGAACAAAGGGCGAGCCTCCACGGGAAACAGTACCAGCTTCAGATCCGTTCTGCGCGGGGATGCCGTCATTTGCCGCCTTTCTTCGCCGCCTCGCGGGCCGCTCGCTTTGCGGCGACGGAGTAGTGGCAGTCGTTGAAACGCTCGCCCTTGAACTCCTTGCCGCCCATGAAGTCCACCTTCACGCCGTCCCAGCCCCAGAACCACGGGAACTCGGTCTTCTTTCGCTCCGGTTCCTTACCGCGATCCTTGTCCCACTTGATGTTCGGTTTGGCTCGAAGGATGCCCGCGCCGCGCTTCCCGCCGGGGATGTCGCTGGTCATGAACGGGCGGATGTTCATCCGCACGCCGTCATTCAGATCCGGCTCCCAGCCGATCGCCTGCTCGCTCAGCTTCTTCCATCGCACGAACAGATCAAAAGGCGGCTCGCCTTCCAGGATCGCCACCAGG
Source organism: uncultured Tepidisphaeraceae bacterium (assembly GCA_964493365.1). GTDB lineage: Bacteria > Planctomycetota > Phycisphaerae > Tepidisphaerales > Tepidisphaeraceae > CAZBOE01. The sequence continues at coordinate 44,528 of CAZBOE010000005.1, forward strand.
CGATTCTGCAGCTCGGTTGCCGCCGCCAATCGGTCTTCGGCACCTCCGGCTCCGCTTCTCACGCCGTCCTGTTGCCGTGTGATCCATTCGCCCAAGTAGCTGTAGGTCAGGCTTTCCAAGAGCTTTCGGGCGGTTTGGGGTGCGGCGAGCTTGTGGTAGTTGATCAGGGCGTGGAACCCGTCCCTTTTGCGTCCGTCCCAAACATGCCACACGAAGGGCCGATGATGGAACAGTTTGCAGTGCTCTTCGAAGAACTCGTTTCGCAGCCAGTCGTCCAGATTGCGGTCCGGGGTCATGCCGCAGGCCGACAGCAACGTCAGCAGCCGGTCGGCGGCGGGTTCCTCTCCGCGCACGGAGGGAATGCAGATAATCCCATCATCGTCGGCGAAGGGGAGCAGCTCATCGCACCGCTTGACCAGGTCCCGCGCCCGCGTGCTGAGACGCATCTGCTGGTCGAACTCCGCCGGCCAGCGGTAGCCGGCCAGGCGGGCGACGGCCACCTGCAACGGCTGCTCGCTCGCCTCCGGCCGGCCGTGGAAGAGCCACTGCGTCGGGTCGTCACTCTCCGGCTCCGGCAGCCCGTCCGGATACTTCTCCGCCGCCACCGCCTGCCAGTGGGCGAGATCGAAGGGGACTTTCTCGAATGACCGCTCTGTGACCGAAAGAGCCTGATCTACTGTGCGGACAACCGCAGGAAACTGGTCATCGGTGACAAATGTATAAATGGCTGGTAGGTGTCCCGCATCGCTAGGGATTAGTACGCCGGTCGTACAGTCAAAATGCTCACCCGTGTAGCCGCTCCTTGGGAGGGACCCGTTGACTGAGATCTTGATTCCTCTCTTGCCCCATGCAGGCTGACCGCAGACCCGTGCAAACGGCGATGTCGCTAACGCGCCCGCTCCTTGCTCCCACCGAAGGGCGCCGTAGCTTCCAGAAACGACGCCGTTTTTCTCGGGGGCCATCTGGTAAAGCGTCCAAATTGCCGTGTCCTGGAATTCCCAGAACACGCCCACGAATCGATTGATGTCAGCAGTACCAACGCCTTGGTAGACACGGGCGAACTGCCCTAGTAATGAGGTTGTTCCGGCAGACTCTAGAACGATCGCCGCATCTGGATTCTTCCGCTGTCCCGCCTGGGAGAGGAGGCGGAGGTCGGTTTGGTCGCGGAGGCGGGCGGCCTTTTCCGGCGGGTTGGGTGCGGCGGAGGCGTCGAGGCCGAGCATCGCGTGGGCGTCGTCCAGCTCACCGCGCGAGAGAATCTTTAGCGCGATGTTGAAGTCCCACATCGGCGTCTGAAATCCCTTGGGACCGAGCCGCGCGATCATGTTCCACGTCTGGTCGCGGAGCAGGCGTTCGCGGAGCTTCTTATAGGTGGTGAGGAAGAGCCAGTTCTGCGGGCTGACGACCGCGACGCTGCCCCCCCGGGCGAGGAAGCCGAAGCTGCGGCTGATGAACGCGGTGGCGAGGTCGGCCTTGGCGTCGGGCTCGTGCTCGTCACACCAGCGCTGCAGGATCGGGTCCTGCTTGCCCCGGCCGAGGTAGGGGACATTGGTGATGACCAGCGTGTACCCTGCGTCCGGCCCGGCGAGCAGCTCGGCGGCTTTGAGCAGCCCCTGAGCGGTGACGCCTTCGGCGCGGAGGTCGTCGTCGGACTCGGCCTTGAGGGCCGAGTCGAGATACGGACGCATTGTCTCCCAGTCGGCGGCGCCGATGCCGCGGGTGCGGCTGACGTCGATCAGCGAGCCGAGCGTCGGGCCGTCGGAGAAGGCGTCGTGCAGGCCGCGAATGCCCAGGCGGATCGGATCGCGATCCCGGAGCGGTGCCCTGGCGACCTGCGGCTCGACGAGCTTGAGCCATCGCTCGACGGGCGTGTTGGGCGCGAGCCCGGTGCAGGCGATGTTCAAAGGCGGGAGCGGGCGGTAGCCGCCACCGTTCGCCCCCCCGAGCTTCCATGCGGCCATCGCGAGGTTGAACGCGGCGATCTGCGTGCACCGGGCGTCGAGCTCAAGGCCGTGGAGGTTGTCGCGGAGGACGGCGTCGATGGCCGCCTCGACGGAGAGGTTCTCCTCGGCCATGCGGAGCAGCACGAGCAGCTCGAAGGTGGCGACGAGGAAGTGACCCGAGCCACAGCAGGGATCGAGGACCTTGAGGTCGCGGGCGTGCCTGGGCCAGCCGGGGAAGGTGCCGGCGGCGGGACGCCAAGTGCCGTCGTCGGACTTGATGAAGCGGAGATACTCGAAGGCGTAGCCGCCTTGGCTCTTGAGGGCGACGGCTTGGCGGAGCTCGTCTTCGCTGGAGGCGGATCGGGCGAGCGTCGGGTCGGCGGCAAGCACCTTGCCCGCGTGCCAGGCACCGATGGTGTTGTGGAGCAGGAAGAGCACCATGTAGTGCTCGGTGAAGAGCTGGGTGACGGCGGAGATGGAGCGGGCGTCGATCTTGTCGCCGCGGGCGTTGACCTCGTCCTTGCGCTTGGACTGCCAGAACTGATAGACCCAGCCGAGGGAATCATCTGCCTTGAACGTTGCCGCATCGAGGCCGGCAAGCAAGCTCTCGAGTCTGATGCGGTGCTCATTGGCGAGACCGATCTGAAGCAGCGGATCGTCCGGCCGGAAAATCTGGGGCAACATCTGCTGGGCGCAGCGGCTGGCATAGGTCCAGAGATCGATCTTTGCCGCCTTGGCCAGTTCCTCGGCCTCGGCCAGGCTCACCGCCATGCCGCTGTCAGGCTCGATCAAGAGGTCGTTCTCGGCCAGGAACCGTGCAAAGAGCATCCGGTGCCAGTGCTCATATCCACACTCATGGATCAGATGACCGATCGCCAGTTCGCCCCTGGCGTTTTGCGTGTCGCCGAGTTGGCGAGCGCGGGCGCGAAGCTGCGTGCGGAGCGCACGCTGATCGGGCGTCTGGTGAGGATATGGCTCGTGATGATGGACCCCCAGCCCTTCGAGGGCCGCCTTGGCGCCGGCCTCGGCCACGTCGCGGGCGTCGATGATGGCGCGTTCGAGCTTGTTGCGAAGATCAGTTGCAAGTGATGGCATTGATCTGGTCCCCTGGAACTCTGTCAAGTTTGCCTGCGCGGTGTTGCGGGGTCGTTGTCATGAGTTCCACAAACATGCCAGTGACTCCCTAGCAGGCGTTCTGCCTCCTGGATGTACCGGTCGCGATAATGAGGGTTTGTGAACCGAAAGGTCACGCGGTTGCCGGCTCTTCTCCAGTCGTGTTCGCCTGACCCGCCCCATGCGATTTGGGCCTTCGGAGCTTGCTCGCAGGTATGACAGATGGCTCGTAGACATGCGAGAACGAACGGATCGTCGGTCTTGCATGTGATGCTGAAGTGGAATCTGGCGTGGTCAGTCGGCATGGGTGCTCCTTTCCACTGTGTTCACGAGATCACGACCGGGCCGGCTGTCAGTTTGGCCAGCAGGTGCTGTTCGGTTTTGGCCAGCCACGCCTTCACGTCCTCGGGTGTTTTCAGCGTGGCGCTCGTAAGATGGACGCTCTGCGTCTTGGGCTCCAGCAATCTCGCCGCGGCGACGGCCGAAATAGACGTTGTCGCGGATGCGCCAGCCGACG
>CAZBOE010000005.1:48179-50227 GCA_964493365.1 uncultured Tepidisphaeraceae bacterium
TTACACTCTTTCCCTACACGACGCTCTGCTGCTGTGCAGGGGTGAGCTTCTTCCAGTTCTCATTGGCCTCCAGCGTGGCCTTCTCGCGGTTGAAGACGGCAAGGTATTCGTCATGCGCCTTGTTCACCGCGGCCCGCAGAACCGCCGCCGCGGCCTTGTGGATTGCGGGGACCTGATCGCTGGAATCCAGCAGACGTCGCTCATCGCGCACGGCGTCGGCCTGTTTCTGGAGGTCGGCCGCTTCGGGCAGCGACGCGGCATGGGCCAGCAGCTTACCCAGCATTTCCCAAGCCGGCTTGCGTTTTGCGGCCAGATCCGCGGCTGCAGTCCAATCCTTCACCTGCTTGGCAAGGGTGTCATGCTGACTGAGGATTTCCGTCAGTTGCTCGTTGCCCGCCAGGGCGCGGAGGTTATCGATGTGCACGGTGGAGGGTCGAGCCGGCATGGGCGGAGCGCTGCCGGCACGGTCAGCGAGGTCTGCCAGCTTCGCCAGGAACGGCCCGGCCTGCGCGCCCTCGTCGCCGGGCTTTGAGATGATGCCGGCGGTTTGATAGAGCTTCCGCAGCTTGATCTTCTGCGCCACGTCCAGCGTGGCCGACTCGACCCGGAACTCGGTGGCCGAAACCTTGGCCTGATCGAGTTGGCCTATGGCCAACGGGTTCCCGTTGTGGATGGCCCGCAGGTGTCCGGTGGCATGCAGCACGATCAGGCCGGCATCCACGGCGTCGCGCGGCCAGCCATAGGGGCTGTCCTCGAAGGCGGAGCGGACATCCTTGCCCTTCTTGCCCGACCCGACCGCGGCGAGAATCGCAGAGCAGACGGGGTGTTTTTCGGGCTTGTCGATGAACCCCACGGCCTTGAGAGCATCCTCGTCGCCGTTCTTGGCGCGGTTGATGACGCTATCCCAGCGGTCATGGTCGGCATCGCGGAAGTTGGGGAAGAGCCGGTCGAGCGACGCCTCTGCTGCGGACTTCACCTTCTCCACGAGGTTGAGCTGGAACATCTCAGTCCCGCCGCCCTGAAAAACTTTGCTGCTATCGACCACCTGATCGATGATTTCGTCCCGCCGAGCCTCGGCCTCGCGCATGCGGGCGCCCATCGCGTCGCGGGCCTCGCGACCCTCGGCAGTGCTGGGGGTACCCTTGAAATCGATGGTCGTCTTGGCGGATTCGAAATCGACGATGGCTTTCTTTAAGTCATCGGCGCTGGCCTTGGGCACAAAGACGTACACAATCGAACTGTCGGCGCCGGCCGCGCGGGCATCGTTTAACACAGTGCCCTCGGCCTCACCCCAGCCATCGCGGACCCACACCGGGATCTCGTGGCCCTTGGTGGCTGGGGGAGTGTCACCGAAATGCAAGACCAGCTTGCGGGGCTCCTTGCTCTTGCCGTGGACCAGCTTGATGCCACCAACGGTCTCACCAAGTGCGGCACCAAGGAGTGCAGAACGCTTGCTGCCAATGCCGGACACGTCGGCCAGGAGCTTTGTCTGCCGGTTGCGGAACTCGCGGTCCCACTCGCTGCTTTCGCGGGTTTGCAGGCCATAGCCGTCGTCCAGCTTGATGAGCTTGCCGTCGTGAACGAGCTTGTCCAGGATGCGGGGGACTTCCTTGCGGTACATGGCGCCGTCGCTGCCCAGGTCTCTGACCAACAGGTCGGCGAGCATGTCGGGCGTGGCGCGGACTCCAATGTCGGCCGCGGCATCGCGGGGGAGTTTGCGGATCAGGAAGATCAGGCCGCAGAGCCGGCGGGCGAGTTTACCGTCGGCAGTGCCGTCATCTAGCTTGCGGATGGTCTCGTCAATCTCGCGTAGGAGCACGCCCGTGCGGAGCAGGTCCGGCTGAAGTTGATCGAAGATGAAATCAGCGGGGACGACATTGCCGAGGTCCTTCTCCGCGCTATCACGCACGGCGTCATACACGATGCGCAACTGTGTGCGGAGTTGCGCGGTGGTACCGGGGGCGTCCACCGCCTGCAGAGCCTTTTCCCAGAATCGGCGGCGCACCGGCAGGAGCGGGTAATCCTCGACGATGATGTCGCGGTCTTCG
>CAZBOE010000005.1:50265-52444 GCA_964493365.1 uncultured Tepidisphaeraceae bacterium
CTGTCGGTCGATCTCACCGGAGTGGGAATCGAGGCATTTCTGCACGGGCTTGACCTTGTCAGCCTTCTTGGCCAGCACCACTCGCCGGGTAACAGTTTCCACGTCCACGTCGGAGAGTTCCACCGGGATGGTGAACCGGCCGCGGAGTCGCTGAAGCAGCGGTACGCTACCAGCCAGCGCAGTCTGCCCGGCTCCGATGAGCATGACACGGCTGTCCATCTGTTTGCATATGGCCTCGGCGACTTCCTGCACGTCGGTGGAGCGCTGGGTGCTGTCGCCGATGAAGAGCTGCACCTCGTCGAGCACTATGACGGTGGCCGGCACCTCACCATTTACCGCCAGCACCTCTCGGACGTAGCCGATGAACTCGGCGGTGGAAACGTCGTTGACGATCGGAAACTGCGCCCGCAGCGTGGCTCGGGCGTGCTTTTCATCAGGAGCGAAGTCGGGATCGGCCGCGAGCAGGGCCTTGGCAATCACGGGGCTGACGTACAGATCCTGCAACTCGCGTGGGAAGTCCTTGCTGGCGGCTTCGATTGCCGTACGGACCTTTTTGTAGATGCCTGCCTTGTGAAGCCAGAGGCAGAACCGGGCCTGAGGTAAAGACTCGGGCAAACCCTTGGAACGGAAGATTATCGACAGGACGGTGAGGCGGACGCTATTGCCGCCACCCGAGGGAAGTGTGCCAGCTGCAGCATGAAGTCCACCACAGCGCTTGCCCAGTGTGGTCAATTCCTTCAGCAAGTCCTTCACGTCGGAGGGCAATTGCGCCAAGCCGCGGGCGGTGGCTCCGTCCGGGAAACTCGTGTCCATCCAAAGGTGCCTGAGCATCTTCTCCAAATGCGACTTGCCGCTCCCGTAGAAGCCGCTAATCCAAGCCGCCGGCTGAACCGTGGCGTCCACGTTACCCAGATACGACTCCAAGATGCGGATCATTCCCGCCTTGTACTGGCCCTCGCACACGAAGTGCTCTAACTCATACCGGAGAGTCTCCCACTCCTTAGCCGACATCGCTTCGCCGACGGCGGCGACACCGTCGTTGGCAAGTTTCGTCGCCGCCGGATCGCGTTGGAAGATTTCGCGATTTTTCATAATTCCAGTGCTCCACTATGCAAAGTGATCGGGACGGCCAGATAGTTCCAGCCGTCGCGGGCATCGAGCAAACGGTAGTTGTTGTTGTCAAACTCGCCAGGGAAGAACAGCACCAGGCGACCCCGGATGTCACATTCGACCTCTTTAAGTACAAGGGACACCTTTGTAAAGCCAAAGAGTGACGCGACGCCATGTACGGCCACAACCGTGTCAGCGTTCACGTCCGCCGCGCTAAGGACCTTTCGCAGTTCGGCCGCGGTATGCTGCACAAAATCGCTCTGGAGTTTCAGAGACAAGTCGGACGGTTCATGGAAGTACGCCTCACGATAGTCCATCGCAGCCATCCACCGGGCGAAGGTGCCGGTAAAGTCCACCACCTTCCAGCCGTGGCCAGCTTCCTTGGTCGCAATCTCGAAGAGTCCCAGCTTGGCCCGCAGCTTTCGCTCGTCTACCTTGTCGTGAACCACGAAGATGGTGCGCTGGGCGCCGGCGAGATTCCGCTGCCACGGCGCGGAGATGTGGCGCTGGTAGCGACCGGCGAGGTCTTCAATCCGTCCCATGGATCAGCCGCCTTTCTTCTTCGGTCATCAGTCGGGATAGCGATACCTCTACGACACCGCCGGATACCTTCAAGTCAAGGTAGCCGATGCGCTTGGCATCCAAAGCCAAGTAGAGCAACTCGTCGGCGCTGACATCGAGCGCCTTCGCCCACAGGGTCTCGAACAGCACGGCACCGCGCGCGCCCAGGACGTACCCCAGCACGAGGGCAAACGTGACAACGGCCGGCGTCGGGCTGACGGCACGCCGGGTCTTCCGGCGACGGCCCTCAAGGTGGCCCGATTGCGTCCACGATGACGCCGCGTTGCGCACGATCTTGTCGAGTACCGCCTCGTTGAACCGCGAACCCGTGCCGCGGTCGAGCGCATCGGTGAACGCCTGACGCCCGAGTTCTTCACCCGGCCGCAGGCGCAACATCGGCGGCGCCGTAAACCGCAGCAACGGATCACGTGCCAACGCCATGAGCAGCGCCAAGAGCGGCCGGCCGCGGTCATCGCCAGCCCAGAGTTGGCGCAGCACACGGAAGAGC
>CAZBOE010000005.1:52454-53425 GCA_964493365.1 uncultured Tepidisphaeraceae bacterium
ACAACGCCACCATCTAGACCATAAAGCTCTGACAGCCTCTGGTCAGTGAGCCGCCGGGTGGCGCCAGTTCGCTTCCCAAGGCAGTTGTCATCTATGACGAGGCTGCGGTACTCCGCCCGCGTTGCGTACGGGCCAGCCGTCCGGAGCAGGCCAGTGAGCTCGTCGAGCATGATGGTCCGGCTGGTATGTGTGCCCTTGCCGCCGAAGTGGAATCCCACCTTTCCGTTAGCCGCGACCGCTTGCTGTTCCGTGGTCGGTGTGAAGCCAGTATTGATAGGATCCGCGTCCACCCTGACGCCTCCGAAGTCGGCCGGCCGGTTTGCCGGCGAGGACGTGGAATGTCGCACATTGACGCCTCGACGTAAAGTCGCTGTAACGCCGCTTCATCGAACATATTGTGGTGCCAAGGTTGAGCTACACCGGAATGCGGCCCTCTGGCACGCCGGCATCACAACAACGCTCAAAAGAGCTGATGGTCGCCGTAGTCCTGGGCGTCGTCGGTCGCGATCTTCGTCTGGCGCTCGGCTTGCGACCCGCCTGGAGGCGGCAGCATCGCAGTCCAGCGGAATCAGCGAGAATGTGAACTACATGGCACGCAGATAGGGTCTACATGACGGAGAGCATATTGGCACAATCCGGCCAACTTTCTGCGTGAAAGGCCCCAGCCGCGGCCGATAATGTTGGCATGCACACACCGTCACCTAACGGCAATTCCGGCGGCGCACATGGCGGGCGTTCGTCGGGTCGGACGTCGCGCGGGCGGTTTACCAAGGGCAACCTTGGCGGGCCGGGCAATCCGCTGGCTGGGCGGGCCAACCAGTTGCGGGCCCGGCTGATCGAGCGGATGAGCGAGGGGGGCGGGATCGCCGAGTTGATCGGCTACCTCTACGACATCGCCGGCGACAAGAAAGCCCATCCCATGGCCCGTATCGCGGCCATCCGCGAGCTGCTCGATCGCTCGGTGGGCAAGG